>CAYSKX010000011.1:0-10967 GCA_964431845.1 uncultured Nautiliales bacterium
ATTGTTCTTTATCCATTTTAGTAGGAGGCGCTATCCAAAGTCTTACCGGCACTTGCCCTTCGCCTTGTAAAATTTCGCCTGCCGCTCTATAGTGACCGATATTTGTCATACAACTTCCGATAAATACTTCGTCTATTTTTTTAGCTCTGTTCGGATCGTTTAATACTTCGCTTATCGTAGCCACATCGTCCGGATCGTTCGGACATGCAACGATAGGCTCTTTTATTTCGCTTAAGTCAATTTCAATTACCGCCGCATATTCGGCATCTTTGTCGGCTCTTAAGAGAGTCGGATTTTCAAGCCATTCTTTCATTTTGTCTATTCTTCTTTGAAGAGTTCTTTTGTCTTCATATCCCGCTTCAATCATAGCCTCAAGCATTTTGATGTTTGATTTGAGGTATTGTGCAACTTGTTCTTCACTCACATCGACGGTGCAAGCCGCGGCGCTTCTTTCTGCGGATGCATCCGCTAATTCGAATGCTTGTTCTATTGTAAGGTTCTTAATTATATCGCCTTCAATTTCTAAAATTCTTCCGTTGAAAACATTTTTTTTGTTTTTCTTCTCAACCGTTAAAAGTCCTTCTTTAATTGCGAAATAAGGTATTGCATTAACAAGATCTCTTAACGTTATACCTTCTCTTAATTCACCTTTGAATCTCACAAGCACACTTTCGGGAACGTTAAGCGGCATACTTCCCGTAACAGCAGCAAACGCTACAAGTCCACTTCCGGCAGGAAAACTAATACCCATAGGAAATCTCGTATGTGAATCTCCACCCGTTCCGAGAGTATCCGGTAAAATCATTCTATTAAGCCATGAGTGAATAACTCCATCTCCCGGTCTAAGAGCTACACCGCCTCTACTTGTAATAAATGCGGGAAGCGTATGATGAAGTTTAATATCGGCAGGTTTTGGGTATGCTGCGGTATGACAAAAACTTTGCATTACTAAATCGGCGTTAAATCCGAGAGCCGCAAGCTCTTTGATTTCATCTCTCGTCATAGCTCCCGTCGTATCTTGACTACCTACTGTCGCACATGTAGGCTCTACATACATTCCCGGGCGCACACCTTTTAAGCCGCACGCTTTACCTATAATTTTTTGGGCGAGAGTATATCCTACGCCTTCTTTATCGGCAGGTTGAGCCGGTTTTGTAAATATATCAGTATCAGGATTTAAATTTAAAGCTTCTCTAGCTTTTTTAGTTAAGTTTTTACCGATAATAAGCGGAACTCTTCCTCCTGCTTGAACTTCATCAGGAAGAGTATTCGGTTTAAGTTCGAATTCGCTTACTACAACTCCATTTTTAAGGATTTTACCCTCATACGGTCTAATTTCTATAACATCACCCATTTCTAAGTTTTCAACCGGCGCTTCGATAGGAAGAGCGCCCGCATCTTCACATGTATTGAAGAAAATCGGTGCAATTACGCCTCCGATTACGATACCGCCTCTTTTTTTATTTGGAACAAACGGAATTTCCTCCCCGATATGCCAAATTACGCTGTTTGCCGCCGATTTTCTGCTTGAACCGGTTCCTACGACATCACCTACGAAAGCTACCGGAAGATTTTGTTTTTTAAGCTCTTCTATTTTTTCAAGAGCATCCGGCATTTTCGCTTTTAGCATTGAAGTTGCATGAAGAGGAATGTCGCTTCTTGTAAAAGCTTCGCTTGCAGGTGAAAGATCATCTGTATTTGTTTCACCCGGAACTTTAAACACTACTGCTTTGATACTTTCTTGAAGTTTCGGTTTTGTAGTAAACCATTCCGCATTCGCCCAGCTTTCAAGCACAGATTTTGCATATTTGTTACCACTTTTTGCCAATTCTTCCACATCATGAAACATATCGTAAACTAAAAGAGTGTTTTTTAGCTGATTTGCGGCTTCTTCGGCAACTTCTTCATCTTCACTATTTAAAGCATCAATTAAAGGTTTAACATTATAACCGCCAAGCATAGTGCCGAGGATTTCAACCGCTCTTTTTTTAGAAATTGCCCCGCTTGAAGCTTTGCCTTGAACGATATCGTTCAAAAAAGCAGCTTTTACATAAGCAGCGTCATCAACTCCCGGATTTATATGATTTAAAAATAAATCCATCAAATACTCTTCTTCAACAATCGGAATTTGTTTTAATAATTCCACAAGTTCAGCCGTTTGCTCAGCCGTTAAAGGTAATGGTGGAATACCAAGTTTTGCCCTTTCTTCAGTGTGTTTTTTATATTCTTCAATAAAACTCATAAAAATCCTTTTTTTGTTTGAATTATAACTCTTATTTTTACAAATTGTGACAGATTAAAATAAAAGAAAAAAAAGTGTGTGTGGAAAAGTAACACTATAAAAAATTTAATAACATTTTAATAATATCAAAAAAACAAAACAAATCTGACATTTTTAACTTATGATTATAAAAGATGGAATAAGAAACAAGTCCTATAGAATAGCTTATAATAAAAAAATTGTTTTTAAAATCAAATTTATGCAATTTAAAAAAATATCCAAAACCAATACGATTAAAACAATATTTCCGAGAACTATATCCGCAAAAGCTATAATTCCTATAGCATCGGTAATTTCTAACATTTTACCCTCTGAGAATGAGTTATTGCAACAGCAATTGCATCGGTAATATCAAGAGGTTTTATATCTCCTCTTATTCCTAAGATTCTTTTTACCATAAAAGCGACTTGATCTTTTTTGGCTTTTCCATTTCCGGTTACCGCTTTTTTCACTTGAAGAGGAGTATATTCGCTAAAATTTCCATGAATTTGCAAAATTCTAAGGCAAAGCGCACCTCTAAATTGCGCTAATTTTAAAACTGTTTTGGGATTATATGCATAAAATATATCCTCCATAGCAACTTCATCGATGGAATTATCGTATATCAAATCAATCCCTTCTATTAACTGCGAAAGCTGATACTGTAAATTTTTTTCAGTGATTTTAATGAATCCAGCATCAATAAGTGCAAGTTTAGGTTTGGTTTCAATAATCGCATACCCGCATTTAATAGTTCCCGGATCAATTCCTAATATTTTCATACGTTTACCTTTTTTCACCATTTTTCATTCGTTTTTATACCGACTAAAGTCGGCGCTACATTTTTATACCAATCCAAATAAATAATACGACATTAGCACCTTTTTTCACCCCTCACCTTTTTTCACCAAAAAATCGCAAAGTGAAAGAAAGTGAAAAAGAGTGAAAAAAGGTAAAAATGTTGGATTTATTTTGTGTTTTGGTATTACTTTCCATTTTCCATTGTAATACTAATCATATTTTTAAATATAACATAAAGCTTCTTTCCTCACATTTTTCTCATTTTCACATTTTCACCACTTTCATTATTTTCACACATTATTCAACAATTATTCACATCTTATTCACTATGTGAATGAAACTGTTTTACTTTTATTTTCGATTATGGTAAAATTTAATTCACATAATTATTCACACTATATTCACAATGTGAATAAAAAGATATTCACAAAGGACGAATTTGAGTTTGTTTAAAAAAATAAAAAATTCACTTAAAAGTGAAAACGTTGTGAATTATAATAAATTTATTAAAAATTTGGAATTTGACGAAAAAAATTCAACCTCAACACATTTAATAATAAAAGCACCAAATATATTTATTGCAAATTTCGTCAAAAGAAAATATCTAAACAAAATAAGCAATCTTTACGAAAAAGAAACGGGAATTAAACCGAAAATCGATATTATTACAAAAGAAATAACTCATAAAGAACTAACTATTAAAGATATAATACAACCGTCCGAACCTAGCGTTTTAATTCCCGAATATACGTTTGAGAGTTTTATCGTAGGACCCTCAAACCAATTCGCTTATACGGCGGCAAAAAGCGTAGCCGAAAATCCGGGAAAAAATTACAATCCTTTATTTATCTACGGAGGAGTTGGACTTGGAAAAACACATTTACTTCAAGCAATAGGAAATTATCTCAAATCTTCCCTAAACGTTTTATACGTTACAAGCGAACAATTTATGAACGAATTTACTGAAAACATCAGAATGAAAACACCCGAAAGATTTCATGAAAAATATAGAAATTGCGATTTGTTATTAATAGACGACGTTCAATTTTTCGCGGGAAAAGAAAGAACGCAAGAAGAATTTTTTCATACTTTCAACGAACTTTATAATCAAAAAAAACAAATATGCCTCACAGCAGACAGACCTCCTAAGAAATTATACGATCTCGTCGATAGGTTAAGAAGCAGGTTTGAAGCGGGGCTTATTGTAGATATACAACCTCCCGAACTTGAAACAAAAATAGAAATTATCCGCAAAAAATGCGAATTAAACGGAATTTATTTACCGGACGAAATTATAGAATATATAGCAACAAAACTTGATAGTAACATAAGAGAAATAGAAGGAATGATTACAAAAATAAACGCTATGTCAAAAATACTCGGAATTACTGATATTACCCTCGATTTTGCAAAACAAGCGTTAAAAGAACACATAAAAGATAAAAAAGAGATTATTACTTTAGAAGATATAATAAAGCTCATAGCAAAAGAATTTAATATAAAACCTAGCGAAATAGTATCTAAAAGCAGAAACAAAAACATCGTAATAGCAAGAAGATGCGCTATATATTTATCAAGAGAATTTACTAAAGAATCGACACCTATAATAGCTAAATATTTCGGACTTAAAGATCATAGCTCAGTAAGTCATGCAATTAAAAGTTTCAATAAAACCTTAAAAGAAGACAGTGAATTTAGAATTAGAGTAGAAGAGCTTAAAAATAAAATTCAACTCAAAAAAAATGAATAACGTGAATAAAAAAATTTATTCATTCACAGCCATTTTTTAGGTATAATAAGGAAAAATTACGCTATTCACATATTAACGCACATTATTATTACTATTATTTAAATTAAATAAGGAGATAAAATGCACATCAAAATAGAAAAACCGGTAATCGAAAGCATTTTAAACCAAATAATTCCGTTTACCGAAAAAAAAGACAACACTCAAATCACTTCCCACATTTTAATCAATGCACATGAAAATCTAACACTCAAAGCAACGGATAAAGAAATAGGTATAACAATAAAAACAAACGCCGAAATTTTAGAACCGGGCACAATAACGATAAACGGAAGAAAATTTACGGATATTATAAAAACTTTACAAAACAAAGAAATAGAAATAAAAACCGCGGAAGATCAAATAACAATAACGCAAGAAAATTCAATATACAAATTAACATCTTTTAACGCAAATGAATTTCCTACATTTCCTAATATCGACAATATGAATAAATTAGAAATAAAAATAGAAGAATTAAACAAAGCAATAAAAAGAACATATCCTGTAATAGATAATAACAATCCAAAATATGAACTAAACGGTGCACTTTTTGACATAAAAGAAAATACCAATATCGTATCAACTGATACAAGAAGATTAGCATTATATAACACTAACGCAAACGCAAAAGAAACTAAAATTATAGTTCCTAAAAGAAGTATAGCCGAAATAAAAAGAATAATCAGAGAAGATATGCAAATTTATTTCGATGAAGTTTATTTAATACTAAAAAATAACGAAACTCTATTTTTTACAAAATTAATAAACGGTAAATTCCCCGCTTACGAAAGAATTATCCCTCAAAGTTTAAAACATGAAATAACCCTTCCAAAAAACGAATTTTTATCTCATTTAAAACAAGTAAGTATTATTTCAAACGAAATAAAAATAACTCTTACAAACGAAAACATTACATTTGAAAGCATTAGCGACGAAACGATACAAGCTAAAACAATTCTTAAACATCAAACTCCACTTGAAAAATTTACATTTGCGGTTAATAGCAAATATGTATTAGATTTTCTAAACGTAATAGAAAGCGATACTTTTATTCTCGGATTAAACGAACCAAACATTCCTTTTGTATTAAAAGATAATAACTTCATAACAATAGTAATGCCACTAAATATTTGATATAATACTAAAAAAGACGTTTTTTCGTCTTCTTATAAACTTAATTTCAAAGGAACTTAATGAGCGATTATGGTGCTAAGAATATCAAAGTATTAAAAGGTCTTGAAGCTGTTAGAAAAAGACCTGGAATGTATATAGGAGACACATCCGTAAAAGGACTTCATCACTTAGTATATGAAGTAGTCGATAACTCTATAGATGAAGCAATGGCGGGATTTGCCAATGAAATAAAAGTAAAAATCAACAAAGACTCAAGTGCTACAATATCCGATAACGGAAGAGGAATTCCAGTTGATATTCATCCTGAAGAAAAAATACCTGCAGCTACGGTAGTATTGACAGTATTGCATGCCGGAGGAAAATTTGACAATAAAACATATAAAGTCTCAGGTGGACTTCACGGAGTAGGTGTTTCGGTTGTAAACGCATTAGCAAAAAAATTAATAATGACTATTAAAAGAGACGGTAAAATATATAGACAAGAATTTCAAAAAGGTAAAATTATTACCGACTTAGAAGTTATAGGAGAAACGAATCGAACCGGCACAACTATTCAATTTTGGCCAGATGATGAAATTTTTGAAACTACGGAATTTAAAAGCGAAATACTCCAAAAAAGATTAAAAGAGCTTGCCTATCTAAATCCTAACATAACAATAAAATTTGAAAATGAAAATGACGGCGTAAAAGAGATTTATCACTATGAAGGCGGAATTAAAGATTTTGTAAAAACATTAACGAATAAAGAATGTATATGCGACGTAATTTATCTAAACGATCATTACAGCGACGAAGAAAAATCCTTAGACGTAGAAGTGGCGCTTTGTTATGATAGTGGATACGACGAAAAAGTTTTAAGTTTTGTTAATAATATCAAAACTCCCGAAGGCGGAACCCATGAAAGCGGTTTCAAAGCGGGACTTTCTAAAGCCGTAATAAATTACATAAACAAAAATATTAAACTAAAAGAAAACATCAGAATTACGGGAGACGACGTAAAAGAAGGGCTTAATGCGATTGTAAGCGTTAAAATGAGCGAGCCTCAATTCGAAGGACAAACCAAAGGAAAACTCGGAAGCTCTTACGTTAAACCCATAACTCAAAAAGTAACTTATGAATTTCTAACGCGTTTTTTCGAAGAAAATCCTAATGTCGCAAAATTGATATCCGAAAAAGCAATAGCAGCGGCAAGAAGTAGAATAGCCGCAAAAAGAGCAAGAGACTTGACAAGAAAACAAGCAAAAGTAGGAGTCGGAACACTTCCCGGAAAATTAGCAGATTGTCAAAGTAAAGATCCTACCCAAAGTGAGCTTTATTTAGTCGAAGGAGATAGTGCCGGAGGAAGTGCGAAGCAAGGAAGAGACAGAGTTTTTCAAGCTATACTTCCTCTTAGAGGTAAAATATTAAATACTCAAAAATCAACCGACGCGAAAGCTCTCAGTAGTGAAGAAATTAAAAATATAATTACGGCACTCGGGACGGGAATAGGAAATGATTTTGATATTGAAAAAATAAGATATCAAAAAATAATAATAATGACGGACGCCGATGTTGACGGAAGTCATATTCAAACACTTATTATGACATTCTTTTTTAATCATTTACGCGAAGTTATTGAAAACGGTTATTTATATATAGCCCAACCTCCGTTATACAGATATAAAAAAGGAAAAATAGAAAAATATTTAAAAGACGACAAAGAATTAAACGAATTTTTAATAGACCAAGGAATAAATTCCATCGACATAACAGGAATAGGAAAGCCGGAATTAAAAGAGCTTTTAAAATATGCGGCATTTTATAAATTATTGCTTGAGAGATTATCTAAAAGATTTAATATTCCCGAAGTTATAAGATTTTTGATAGAAAACGGAAATATCGAGGAATTGCCGGAGTTTTTAAAATCCTTAGGTTTTAATATTATCTCAAAACATGAAAATCATTACTACATTCAAACCAATAGGGGATTAGAAGAAATTACTATTGATGATAAACTTCTAAATCATCAATTGTTTATCGACGCGAAAAAAGTTTATAAAAAACTTGAAGATTACAAAGAATTAATCGATAAAGATTATTTAACTCTTCTTAACGAAGTCGTGGAAAAAGCCAGAAAAGGTGCGCATATTCAAAGATATAAAGGGTTAGGTGAAATGAATCCCGACCAATTGTGGGAAACGACTATGAATCCGGAAAATAGGGTGTTGATTCGCGTAACGATGCAAGATGCCGTAAATGCAGCCGAAAAATTCGAACTGTTTATGGGAAGCGAAGTAGGACCAAGACGCGAATACATTCAAGCAAACGCTAAAGAAGTTGAAAATATTGATGTGTAGGAGAGAAAATGAATGTTTATTATAAAAACGGAAAACTATTAATTGAAATTGATAAAGATATTGGTAATATAGAAGATGTTTTGGATTATATAAGAAAAAAAGAACAAAATAAGAATATGTTACTTGATTTTTTACTTAAACATCAAGGTGAATTAAAAGACGAAGATATAGCAACCGAAGAAGAATTACATATGCAAGGCGATTGATGTTTATAGATAGTTCGATTATTATTGAAAGTTTAAAAGGAAATCAAAAAGCGATAAAAATTGTTCATAATTTAAAAAAAGAAAATTTTATTTTATATATAAATGAAGTAGTTGTAAGTGAGGTTTTATATCAGTTATGTTATAGAAAAAAATATGATTTAATAGAAATATATGAAGTATTAAAAAGTAGCTGTACATTTTTGAATGTGAATGTTACTATTTTAGATAATTCTGTTTTTTATATGAAAAAATTTAATTTAAAACCTAATGATGCTTTAATTTTTTCAACTTGTAAATATTATAATTTAAAAAAGCTATTAACTCTTGATAGTGATTTCTTAAAAGTTTCAAATGAAATAGATATTATAATGAATTTAGAGGAGTTATTATGAAATACGGTGAAAAAGAGATTATTGAATTTGATACGGATAAACATTTAGAAGTTTGGTCAAATAAACACAAAAGAGATTATTTAATCAAAATAACTCTTCCAGAATTTATGTGCAAATGTCCAAGAAGCGGTTATCCGGACTTCGCAACCATTTATTTGGAATATATTCCTAACGATTGGGTAATTGAGCTTAAGGCGATTAAATTATTTATAAATTCTTTTATGGGTAAATATATTTCACATGAAGACAGCGCAAATGAAATATACGACACTTTATATAACAAACTCAAACCTAAGTATATGAAATTAATAATGGATTTTAATCCGCGCGGAAACGTTCATACGGTAATTGAAATAGATAGCGATAAAATTAATAAAAGGATTTAGAAAAAGAGGTGTTGAGGGGTTTATTAGAAGTGAAAAGGATGAAGACAGAAGGTTGAAGGGATAAGGAAGAATTATGAATAAATGGAAAATACTCTTGTTTTTATTATTTACGTTACCGCTTGCGGCTATAAATATAAGCGTTACGATTTTACCTCAAAAAGGTATTGTTAAGGCAATAGGAGGAGATGAGGTAAATATAAACGTAATGGTTCCCCCGGGAAACTCTCCCGCTACGTATTCTCCTAATTTCGCACAATTAAAAAAGCTTAAAAATTCCGATATTTATTTTACAATCGGAGTGCCTTTCGATAAAAAATATTTAAACAAAATAAAAGAAATTAATCCTCATATAAAAATAATATATCTCGGAAAATTTATAAAAAAAGACTCAAATCCTCATATTTGGTTAAGTCCTGCTTTATTGTCGCTTCAAGCAAAAGTCGTTTTGGATACGCTGTTAAAATTTGATCCGAAAAATAAAATAACTTATTTGAATAATTATCAAAAATTTATATCCGAATTAACAGCACTTGAAATTCAAGGATTTAAAACGATAAAACAAAAAGCGTTTATTACTTTTCATCCTTCGTTTTATTATTTTGCAAAAGATTTTCATATAAAACAACTCTCTATCCAAAAAGAAGGAAAAAATCCGAGTTTTGCCTATCTTTCGAAAATAATAGAACTTGCTAAAAAAGAAAACGTTAAAACGGTAATCATTTCTCCCGAATTTCCTATGAAATACGCTAAAATAGTAGCAAATAAAATAGGCGCGAAAGTTATAATCATATCTCCTCTTAACGAAAAAGTTCAAAAGACAATAAAGCAACTTATCAAGGCACTTAAATGAATGCGCTAAGTGTTAAAAATTTATATTTTAAATACGATAACGAAAACGTATTGGAAAATATAAATTTTTCTTTAAAAGATAAAGAATTTATGGCGATAATAGGACCTAACGGCGGAGGTAAAACCACTCTTTTAAAACTAATTCTTGGATTATTAAAACCAAATAGCGGAGAAATTTTAATCTATAACAAAAAACCTCGATTTATATACGACGAAATAGGCTATGTTGCGCAGCATACCAATTTTTCGCTTGATATTCCGATTACGGTATTCGATGTCGTCTTGCAAGGATGTCTTAAAAAAAACAAATTTTTTTATACCGATAACGATAAAAAAAACGTAGATGAAATTTTGAAAAACCTAAAAATCGAAGCATTTAAACATAGAAAAATAAAAAACCTCTCAGGTGGACAAAGACAAAAAGTTTTAATAGCAAGAGCCTTGGTAAATAAACCTAAGATTATAATAATGGACGAACCGACAAGCGCTGTAGATCCTACAGGACAAAAAGAAATACTTGATTTGATAGAAAGTCTTGATATTACAAGAGTCGTTGTAAGCCATGATATAAAAATACTTTTAAGAAAAGTCGATAAAATAGCTTTTATCAACAAAAAAGCCGTCTTACACGAAGGTCCTAAACTTAATATTCCTAAGGACAAACATTTCTGTGAAATAGAGTTGATAGATTTTTTAAAAAACACCTCTTGATTGAAGGCTAAGAGCTTAGAGCAAGATATATGCGATATTGTCTTTATATTATAATACCAAAACACAAAATAAATCCAACATTTTTACCTTTTTTCACTCTTTT
>CAYSKX010000012.1:0-7812 GCA_964431845.1 uncultured Nautiliales bacterium
TTGCAATACTTTTTGATAATATTTGATTAATTCTTTGTAGTTTTGTGTATAGCATAAGGTGGGACAACACACTTAAATAAGGAGTATAAATGACTTTTAGCGGTAAAAATGCCCTCATAACAGGTGCAAGTAGAGGAATAGGAGCTGAAATAGCAAAAGTTTTAGCAGGATACGGGCTTAAAGTTTGGATAAATTACAACTCTTCCGCAGAGGCGGCGGACAAAGTAAAAGAAGAGATTGAAACGAATGGAGGAAGTGCTGCCGTAATAGGATTTGACGTTCGTGACGAAAAAGCTTTTGTTGAAGCGATAAAAACTATTACGGATTGTGACGGGGAGCTTAGTTATCTCGTAAATAACGCTGGAATTACGAATGATAAGCTTGCTATGAGAATGAGTGTCGAGGATTTCAAAAAAGTAATTGATGCAAACTTAACATCTGCGTTTATAGGTTGTAAAGAAGCATTAAAAATTATGAGCAAAAAACGTTTCGGTGCGGTTGTAAATATCGCAAGCGTAGTAGCCGAAGCCGGAAATCTCGGTCAGGCTAATTATGTAGCAAGCAAAGGCGGCGTAATTGCTATGACAAAAACGTTTGCACTTGAAGGAGCACCTCGAAACATCAGGTTTAATAGCGTAACTCCGGGATTTATAGATACGGATATGACAAAAAATTTATCTGAAAAAGTAAAAGAAGAAATGCTAAAAAAAATACCTTTAAAAAGATTTGCCACACCGAAAGAAGTTGCAAATGCGGTCGCTTTTCTTTTAAGTGACGAGGCAAGTTATATTACGGGTGAGACGTTAAAAATAAACGGCGGCATGTATATGTGATAGGGTTTATGGTTGAGGATTTAGGGTTAAAGATTTATAAATTCTAAAATCTAAAATTTAATTTTCACATTTTTGCTTTTTTTTGCTAAAATGGCAAAAATAAAAACTAAAGGAGAAATAATGACATTATTCGACGAAATAAAAGAAGTTATTGTAGAGCAATTAAACGTTGCTGAAGATGAAGTAAAACCGGAAGCAAAATTTGTTGAAGATCTCGGAGCTGACAGTCTTGATGTAGTTGAAATGATTATGGCACTTGAAGAAAAATTCGAAATAGAAATTCCAGATAGCGAAGCTGAAAAAATTCAAACGGTTCAAGACGTAATCAATTATATCGAAAAAGCTAAAGCATAATTATTTCCCTTTTTAGGGAATTAAATTCATATTTAAGGCTTAAAGCTCAAAGCTAAAAGCTTAAAGCAGATATATACAATAAATACCTTAAAAAGCTCTTAGCTCTACGCTCTGTGCTCTTAGTCTTGATGTTGGGTTAGAGCTTAAGGTTGAGAGCTGAGAGCAAAATATATGCAATATTGTTTTATTGCCTTTTAAAAAAACTTTATGCTTTTAGCTTTTAGCTTTAGGCGTTTGCGAAGCAAACATAAAATAAGGTGTTTGCGTTAGCAAACATATTAATGAAAGGATATGTATGAGAGTTGTTGTAACCGGAATAGGTATGATAAATGCGGTAGGACTTAATAAAAACGAAGCGTTTGAAAATATTATAGCCGGAAAAACGGGAATTGATAGAATTTCACATTTTGACCCCGAAAAATTCGGTTCTCAAATTGCAGGAGAAGTAAAAGGATTTGATCCTAAAACGGTAATGAATCCTAAAGAAGTAAAAAAAGCGGATAGATTTATTCATCTTGGAATTGCAGCGGCAAAAGAAGCTATGAGAGATAGCGGTTTAAAAGAATATGACGAAGAAAGATTCGGTATTTCGGCGGCAAGCGGAATAGGAGGACTTACGAACATCCAAAAAAACTCCGTTATTTGCGAAACGAGAGGTCCGAGAAGGATTTCCCCGTTTTTTATTCCGAGTGCATTAGTTAATATGCTTGGAGGTTTTGTATCGATAGATTATTCGCTAAGAGGTCCTAATCTCTCAAGCGTAACAGCATGTGCAGCTGGAACTCATGCAATAACAGAAGCTTATAAAACCATAAAAATGGGAATGGCGGATAAAATGATGGTGGTTGCCGGTGAAGCCGCAATTTGTGAAATAGGAGTCGGAGGATTTGCCGCTATGAAAGCGTTATCTACAAGAAACGACGACCCGGCTCATGCAAGCAGACCTTTCGATGCGAAAAGAGACGGTTTCGTAATGGGTGAAGGTGGTGCAAGTCTTATTTTGGAAAAATATGAAGACGCAGTTGAAAGAGGCGCTAAAATTTATGCGGAAATTATAGGTATAGGCGAAAGCGGTGATGCGAATCATATAACCACTCCGGCACCGGGTGGAGAAGGAGCGTTTAGAGCTATGAAAATGGCATATGAAATGGCGGGCAGACCGAAAATCGACTATATAAACGCACATGGAACTTCTACAAAATATAACGATATGTATGAAACCATGGCACTTAAAACACTTTTTGGCAAAAATACACCGCCGGTTAGTTCAACTAAAGGTGCAACGGGACATTGTCTCGGAGCGGCAGGAACTATTGAAGCGGTAATTACGTTAATGGCAATGGAGAGAAATATTATGCCTCCTACCATAAATTATGAAGAGCCTGATCCAGATTGTGATTTGGATTATATTCCTAATACGGCAAGAGAAGCCGAAATAAACATAGCTATGAGTAACTCTTTTGGATTCGGAGGAACAAACGGAGTTATCATATTTAAAAAAATAAAATAAAAGGCTAACCATTGGCAGTGCTTGATTTTGAAAAAAAAATAGAAGAACTCAAAGAGCAAATCGACGTCGCCAAAATCAAAGGCGATTCTCATGCTGTTTCGACTTTGCAAAAAGAGCTTGAAAAAGAAACGGAAAAAACATTTAAAAATTTAACTCCTTACCAAAAACTTCTTCTTGCGCGTCATCCCGACCGTCCTCATGCAATTGATTTTATCGATTTAATAATGGATGAAAAAATTCAAATACATGGCGATAGAGAATTTAGAGACGACTCTTCTATAATTTGTTATATAGGAATGATTGACGATGTAAAATGTGTGGTAATAGGAGAAGAAAAAGGAAGAAACACTAAAGAAAAATTAGCAAGAAATTTCGGTATGCCTCATCCGGAAGGATATCGAAAAGCCCTTAGAGTTGCCAAAACAGCCGAAAAATTCGATTTGCCGATTTTATTTCTCGTAGATACGCCGGGTGCTTTTCCGGGAATAGGAGCGGAAGAAAGAGGACAAAGCGAAGCGATAGCAAAAAATCTTTTTGAGCTTTCACGCATTAAAACTCCTACCGTATCCGTCGTTATCGGAGAAGGAGGAAGCGGAGGGGCGCTTGCCATAGGTGTCGCCGATAAATTCGCAATGCTTAAATATTCCGTATTTAGCGTAATTTCTCCCGAAGGATGCGCCGCGATTTTATGGGGAGACAATTCAAAAGCCGAAACGGCTACAAAAGCGCTTAAAATTTCGGCGGAAGAATTGAAAGAATTAAATTTAATAGATGATATTATCGAAGAGCCTTTAATCGGTGCTCACAGAGATTACGAAACAACGGCGAAAAATGTTAAAGATTATTTTTTAAAACAAATAAAAGAATTAAAAGAACTTTCAATTGAAGAGCTACTTCAAAAAAGATTTGAAAAATATCTGAATTACGGAAGCTTTAACGAATAACAAAAACAGTATGAAGGTAAAGTTTATGAAACTTTTACGAATTGAAATAAAAAATCTTTTTAATCTTTTTAATCATAATATCATATTAAAAGATGAAAAGATTACAATTATAACCGCTCCAAACGGATATGGTAAAACGATTACATTAAAAACAATCTATAGTTTATTTAATAAAAATCTGAATTTTTTTATTAATCTTTCTTTTTCGGAAATAATTTTTTATTTTGAAAATAACTATAGTATAAAAATTACTAAAAACAATAGTTATGTTAAGTTTCAATTATTAAACAAATCAAATACGATAGATAAATTCGAATATCCTACAAAAAATTTTATAAATAAGTTAAAAAGACGCTTTCCATCTCATATTGTAGAAGATTTTATACCCGATTTTATAAAAAGAGTAAGTATCAATGAATGGATTGACGAAAGAAACGGAAAAATTCTATCTTTAGAAGAGGTTTTAATTAAATATAGCGAATATTTTCCCGATAATATTTTAAAAAGAGTTGATTTTCAAATACCGGAGAAATTTTTAACATTTCTTAATAAATTTAATGTTTATTTGATACAAGAACAAAGATTGCTTCTAAGGCAACCCATTCAGGATTTAAGATATAGAAAAGAGTTAGTTATTGATACGATAGAAAAATACTCTAAAGAACTTAGCAATTTAATAAAACACAAAATAGGAGAATATGCACAAATTACCCAATCTCTTGATAGTAGCTTTCCTAAAAGATTGTTTAAGCAAAATCATCAAGGTATCAATATTGAGGATTTAAAAAATAGGTTAAATATTCTTCAGGAAAAAAGACAAAAATTAGCAAAATACGGTTTTTTAAAATCAGAAGAAGAAACCTTTTTTGACTATAATAATATAGGAGAAAGCGATACGAAAGTTTTGTCTTTATATATCGAAGATAGTGAAAAAAAATTATCGGTATTTGATACATTGATTAATAGGATTGAACTTTTTACAAAAATTCTCAATGAAAGAAGATTTAGTTTTAAACATATAGAAATTGATAAGGACAAAGGGTTTATATTTAAAACTCAAAATGATTCCGTTTTAAAATTAACCGAATTATCATCGGGAGAACAACATGAAGTTGTATTATTGTTTGAGTTATTGTTTAAAGCTGAAGAAAGTTCATTAGTTTTAATTGATGAACCGGAAATTTCATTACATGTTGTATGGCAAAAAGAATTTTTAACTGACATTCAGGAAATTATAAAATTACAAAAACTTGATATTATTATTGCTACCCATTCGCCTCAAATTATTAATAACAGATGGGATTTGACAATAGATTTAGGAGCTTCAATAGATGCATAATACTTTGAGAGAAGTTTCTAATGAATTGGACATTAAACTTAATGAAATAAGATTAACTAAAAATCATCCTTCAAATTACAATAAAGTTTTTATATTATTAGAAGGAAAAACGGATATTAAACTTTTTAGAAATATTTTTAATTGTAAAACAGCATATATAGAAGAAATAAAGGGAAAAGAAAAAGCAATAAAAGCTTTAAAAATTTTACAAAATGAAGGATTTGTAAAAATATTTGGCATTGCAGATTCCGATTTTGATAATTTAGAAAATATTACATATGAGGATATAAATTTATTTATAACCGATTATGCTGATATGGAAATTCATATGATTGAAAGTCCAGCTTTTAAATCTGTAATAAATGAATTTGCAAGTGAAAATTGTTATGAATTTTTTTTAAATCATCTAAAAGAAAAACTTTATAATGAAACTATCGACATTGGTTATATAAGATGGTTTAATAAGAAACTTTCTAAAAATATTAATTTTAAAAGACTAAATTATGAAAAATTTATTAACAAATCAGAATGCAATATATCTGTTGATTCGGATAAATTAATAAATGAAATAGTGAAAATTTTTGATATAAATGAAAGTGAGATAAGAAGAGAAGTAGAAAAATTGAAATTAATTTCAAATGATTATTTACAAATATGCAATGGTCATGATATAACAAAATTATTAGCTTATTTATTCAATTATCGAAATAATAGCGATAAGACAAATATTAAAAAAGAAAGAATTGAAGAAGCGTTAAGATTGGCTTATAATTTTAATGATTTTAAACAAACTAAACTTTATGAAAATTTATATAAATGGCAAAAAAAATATAATATAAATATGTTTAATTATTAGAATAATCATTAGAATACAAATAACTATTTATTCGGTTTTAATTTTTTGAATTTACAAATTTTTTATATAACGATATTATACCTGCAGATGTAATCAGCACCGCTCCTATGATTTGATTTAAATTCGGTATTTGATGTAAAAACATATATGCTAAAATCATAGCGAATACTATATCAAGATATTGCAAAACGGAAGCTACTGAAACTTTGATATAATTTAAAGAATCATACCATAAAAACAGAGCAAGTGCCGTATGAATAACTCCCGTAATTAAAGCGATAATAATTCCCTCTATACTAAAGTGCCATTTGTAAATAAATAAAAAAGGAAAAGTTATAAAAACGGATATCAAAATTTGCCATGCGGTAACGACGGAAGCTTTATGATGAATTGTTGCAATTTTGGAAAAAAATCCGAGTAATCCGTAACTAATAGCCGCCAGAAGCGCTATAAAAGCGCCTTTTGTAATATTTAATCCTCCACTACTGATTATAACTCCAGTAAATGCCAAAATGATGGAAATAATAATATAAATATTAATTTTTTCTTTTAAAAACAAAACCGCCAAAACAAGCGAAATTACAGGTCCTGCATAATATATGCTTACAACAGTCGCGACATCGGTTAAATTTAGCGCCCAAAAGAAAAAAACCCAATTCACACCCAAGAATATTCCGCTAAGAAATAAAGGGGCAAACGGACGTAATTTGAAAAACTCTTTAATACCCAAACGCCTAACGGCAAAATAAAATATAAAAGGAAACGCAAAAAGCACTCTAAAAAATACGAAAACTCCGCTTGGCATATTTGAAAATATTCCCATAAGCGGCACACTTCCCCATATAAAAGTAGCGCTTAACATTTCTAATAAACCTCTTTTTTGCATCAGCTTTCCTATCATTCTCTAATCACCGGCTGCTCTTTTTTAAAATTCAACAGTCCTAACTTTTTTCATTTTTTCTTTGTATTGATATTATAGAATCTCTTTAACGTTCTTATAAATTGCTTTTAAGCTTTCAATTTCTTCCGGAGTGCAAAGTATATACGTATCACTACCATCTCCTACATTTAACAAATCTTCAACAGCATCCACATTCATAGCTTTAAAACCGTTTTTTGTAATTTTTTCTATTGCTTCTAAATCATTTACACAAAAAACGGGCGTTTCATCCAAGCTTTTTGCAAATTCAAGAGTTTTTTTTATTCTCTCAAATTTTTTATCATCTGCCGTCCATACATAAATATATGTCAATTTAAATCCTTTATAATTTCTTTAATTTGTTTATGTAATTGAGGTATTTTACTTATCAAAACATTCCAAATAACCGAATAATTTAGTCCGAAATAATCATGTGCTATAACGTTTCTTAACGCTTTCATTTCTTTCCAAGGAAGTTTCGGATATTTGTTTTTTAATTCTTGAGATATATTTTTACTTGCTTCTCCTATAATTTCCAATTTTCGAACAATTGCATCTTGATAAAGTTTGCTTTTTTTAAATTCGCTAAAATCACTAATTTCATAAAGATACATTTCTAAATCTTCACAAAATTCGTCAATATGTCTTAAATAAGTTAAATCATCTTTCATACAATTCCTTTATATCCTTAGAAATATAAGGCAAAATATAGTTACTTATAGATTCTCTACCTGCTAATAAATCTATTTGTTTCCCAGTGATTTGTTCTAAATCCAACTTATATTTAATAAACTCAAACAAATCAGGCCATTTTTCAAACTCCACTATAACATCGATATCGTTATAATTTTCTCCTCTTGCGTATGAGCCGAAAATTTCTATTTTTTTAACTCCTTTTTGCGAGAGGTAATCGACAATCTTTTTTTCTATCTCTTTGTTTCTTATATATTTCCTCATTCTTTATCCTTGGATAATAAAGTGAAAAAGGGTGAAAAAGGTAATTTTTCATTCTTCATTCTCCCTCTGCACCCCGCTCAATTCATAAAAGCTTAGAGCT
>CAYSKX010000012.1:7912-10585 GCA_964431845.1 uncultured Nautiliales bacterium
AATATTGTCTTTTATGAATTCTCAATTTTTAACCCTTCCTTTCTTCCTCATATTAATATACATATGAATAATATCGATAGCCGCAGGAGTAACTCCGCTTATTTCGCTTGCCATAAATAGTGTAGGAGGTCTGAATTTTTCAAGTTTTTCAACAATTTCGCGACTTAATCCCGGAATGCCTTTATATTCGAAATCTTCGGGAATTTTAACGTTTAGCATCTCTTTCATTTTGTCGATTTGGGCTTTTTGTCGCTGAATGTAATGGTGATATCTTGCGTCGATTAATATCTGTTCTAACACGTCGTCATCGAAATTATTAAATTCGGGGGCGAATTTTCGCAGTTTTTCTTTATTAAACGTATGGCGTCCTGCGATTTTTCTTATTTCCATTTTGCTTTGTATTTTTTCTTCTCCCATGTCTTCAAGCAAGGCGTTTACATGTTTATTAGGAGTTACGAATGTATTGTTGAGTATTTCTAAGCCTTTATTAATTTCATCTTTTAGCTTTTGAACTTTTTGATACGTTTGGGCGTCTAATATGCCAAGCTTATATCCGTAATCGGCAAGTCTTAAAATAGCGTTATCTTCTCTTAGAAGTAGCCTGTATTCGCTTCTGCTTGTAAACATTCTATACGGCTCATCGACTCCTTTGGTTACCAAATCGTCTATTAATACTCCTATATACGCTTCATCTCTTCTGAATATAATAGGCTCTTTCCCTTCAATCTTAAGTGCGGCGTTAATTCCCGCCATTATACCTTGTGCCGCCGCTTCTTCGTATCCGGTAGTTCCGTTTATTTGTCCGGCGAAATAAAGCCCCTCTATTTCTTTTGTTTCAAGAGAATGTTTGAGATTTGTAGGTTGAATAAAATCATACTCTATCGCATACCCGAAACGAACTATTTTAGCGTTTTCAAGTCCCGGAATCGAGCGGATAAAATCTTCTTGAACATCCAAAGGCAAAGAAGTGGAAAGCCCGTTTAGATAATATTCGGTAGCTTCAAGCGTTTGGGGTTCTACAAACACATGATGGCGCTGTTTATCGGGAAATTTATTTAGTTTATCCTCGATACTCGGACAGTATCTCGGACCTATTCCCTCAATTTGTCCCGTAAATAGCGGGGCTCTGTGGAAATTACCTTTGATAATGTCATGTGTAGTTTCGTTGGTGTATGTTATATAACATGGAAGCTGGGTAGGGTTGAAACTTTTTTTATCGGTTCTGAAACTAAACGGTGCGGGATTAGTGTCTCCCGGTTGTATTTCCATTTTGGAAAAATCGATACTTCTTGCATCGATTCTTGCGGTTGTGCCCGTTTTTAGTCTTTCTAATTTAAAACCGAGATATTCTAAAGATTTGCTTATTTTTTTCGCCGGGAGTTCATGAAATCTGCCACCTTCAAGTTTAACGGGACCAAAATGCATAATTCCTCTCATAAATGTTCCGGTTGTAAGAATAAGCGCTTTTGTTTCGTATTCGTTGAGTAGATTGGTTTTCACTCCCGTTACATGCCCATTACGCACAATAATTTCTTCGACAATTTCTTGAGCAAGAGTTAAATTCGGAGTATTTAAACAAACGTTTCTCATATAAATTCTATATCTATCCATATCGATTTGTGCTCTACTTCCTCTAACGGCGGGGCCTCTGTTTTCATTAAGCACTCTAAACTGTATCCCGGCATAATCAGTTGCAAGTGCCATTTCACCGCCAAGAGCATCTACTTCTTTTACTAAATGTCCTTTTGCGAGACCGCCTATTGCCGGATTACAACTTGCCGCACCTATTTGTTCTACAAGCATAGTAAGAAGCAAAACTTTTTTGCCCATTCTTGCCGGTGCTAAGGCGGCTTCAATTCCCGCATGTCCTCCGCCTACGACTATAATATCAAACTTTTTCATCAAACTCCTTTAATTTTTCGGCATTTTGTATATATTTTTCTATACTTCCGTATTTATTGGTAAGTTTTAACATTTCGTCAAACTGAGCTTCGTTTTTCGGCACGGCTATATCGTCTATAAACACATCTAACAATACGTTCGTATTGCCTATGAGCATAAGATATTTTCTGTTTTGATATTCGAACAAAACGACTCTGTTTTTAGGGTCGATATTTTTTTGTGCTAAAACTTTCATATGTTCTTTTAATATAGGAAAATTTATCGTTTTTTTCTTTACAAACCAAAGCACGAACGCCAATATAAACAATATTAAAACGCCTACAACATAAGAGAGCGTATCAAGTCCTTCTCTTTTTGAGGTTATTTTATGAATATTTTGCGGTTTATTTTGCATTAAAATTGCTTTATTTACAACTCTAAATCTCACGCCGTATCCATCGGGAGTAAGAGCTACGGACGTATTGATAGCTTTTGAAGAAGTTATATCTATTTTCACTCCTTCTTTATCGGGTGAAATTATAACGGAATTGATAAAACTTTTTTTGAATTCTTTTTGAATAATTTTATCGGTTTTTATATTTGTTAAAACATATGAATTTTTCGATATTCGCTTCACTTTTCCTTTGAACGAATCATCAAGCGAAAAAAGAATATCAAGCTTATTTTTACCATCAAAAAAATTTACGTTAATTAAATTCGCCCCGAAAAGTAAAATACCTATGCATAAAAAAATGATTTTTTTCACAAATACTCCTTTATAATTAGTTTCCT
>CAYSKX010000013.1:0-10305 GCA_964431845.1 uncultured Nautiliales bacterium
AGCTATAGCTATAGAACTTTTGAAAGAAAGATACGGAAAAACAAGGGTTTTCGGTAGTATCGGTTTTATGCTTTTTGGAGTTGTTTTTTCTTATATCAATGGAAATTTGGTATGGCTATTTATCGGTTTGATGATAGGGACGAATAACGCTTCTTTATATTTTTTAAGTGACAAGACGATTAAACGATCTATTGCCAAAATAAACTTTTTAAAAACATGGAAATTTTGGCTTTGCGTTATATTTATTCAGCTTAGTTTCGGAGGTTTTTATAACTTTTTTACCATATACAACCTCAAAGCCGGTATTTCAAAAGAGTATATCGGTTGGCTTTGGGCGATAGGAGTAATTGCCGAAATATTAATATTCGTTTATCAGCACAATTTTATAAATAAACTCTCACCCGTTCGATGGATTAAAATCGCTGTATTTCTTACCGCTTTAAGATGGTTTATGCTTTATTTATTTGCCGGAAATTTGGTAATGATAGCCCTCTCTCAGCTTATTCATGCATTTTCGTTTGCCTTATTTCATACCGCTTCTTTATTTTATATTTCAAATCACTACAAAAACAAAACCTTAGCACAACAGTTTTATGCCGGAATTGCATACGGAATGGCGGCGTTTCTTGGAAGTATAATATCGGGATTACTATACGGTGATAATCTGTTTTTATATGAAAGTATTTTTGCGTTTTTGGGATTTATAGTTATGTTATAATAAAAAAGTTGAAATTCGATATCGACGAATATGCTTAAAAGGCAAATAATGAAAAACGAATGGAAAGCAAATTTAAAAGATTTTTATAAAAAAAGAGCCGATTTTATAAAAGAATATTTAAATGAAAATATTGATTGGACGGATGTATTTGATCCTTATATAGATGAAAAAGTAAATAATCCTATTATGATTGTAGGAGAAGCACCGGGAATTAACGAAGTAAAAGAAAATAAACCGTTTGTCGGAAAGGCGGGAGAAAATCTTAATTTGTTAATAAAAAAAAGTGGCTTAGATAGAAAAAAGGATTTTTTGATAACAAATGCATTTCCTTTTAGAACATATTACGAAAATAAAAACAGAACTCCAAAAGCAAAAGAACTTCAAATCGGAGCGAAATTACTAGAAGAAGAAATTGAAATAGTTTCGCCCTCATTAATATTATTGCTCGGTAATTCGGCAATAAAAGCATTTTGTTATATCGATTGGGCAAAAGAAGTTAAAAATCTTCAAAAATGCGGTATATACGAAATAAACTCTCAAAAAATAGGACTTTGTTATCATCCTTCCCCTCTTGCCTTTAATCGTATCGATATAAAGGAGGCTTTGGAAAAGTTTTTTACGAAAATAAACGTTACTTTTAAATAAATTTCCATTGAAAAACATTAATTGTTTTATTTGTTTTTCATTTTTATATAATCCCAAATCTCTTTATCTCCGAATAAACCTTTTCTTGCAAAAAGCATAATACATAGAAGAATTAAACTAAATACAACCATTCTAAGCCCCGGTATTCCATGAAGCGCTCCGATTGAAAAAGTCGCATCATCAAGCGGTCTTAGCACTTCCATTCCACCTATAAATAATAACGTTCCAAAAATAGCTCCGCTCATACTACCAAGTCCCCCAAGAACTATAATAATTAAAAGCTGGAACGTTAGCATAAAAGTAAATTGATCGGGACTAATAGAGCCAATAGAACTAGCAAGAAGCCCTCCTCCCACACCTTCGAAAAACGCACTCGTCATAAATGCTAAAGTTTTGGTTTTAAACGTATTTACACCCATAGCGAGTGCGGCATCTTCGTCGTCTCTTACCGCTTTCATAGCGCGTCCGTATTTGGAATAAACTATATTATAAACAAGCACTATCGTCACAAGCGCCGTAAATCCTATCCAAAAATAACTTGCAAATCCGGGAATGGAATCAAGCCCCATCGAACCGTTGGAAATTTCCGGATTATTAATCAAAAATATTCTAATAATAAATCCAAATCCTAAAGTAACAATTGCAAGATAATCCCCTCTGACTCTAAATACAGGAAAAGCCAACGTTAATGCTACAAGTGCCGAAACGATACCGCTGATAATAAGCGTAAAAAAGGGATTTGGTAAAAATATATCTCTAATCAAAGGATAAGGATCCGCTATCATATACATATCCGCTTTGATATCGGGACTTATCATCAAAAGCGCTGTAACATACGCACCAATTGCCACAAATCCGTTCGGCTCGAGCGAAAACTGTCCGGTTACGCCGTTGATTAAATTGTAACTTACCGCCAAAATTATGAAAATATATACATTTCCGAGCACCGTAATCGTATAATCGTTAAACAGCTGCGGCGAAATATACAAAAATCCCAAAAACAACGCCGTAGCTACTGCGATTAATCCGAAATATTTTCCAGCACTCATATTTTCAATTTTCAATTTTTTACCTCCATTTTTAATATTAGGATTTAGGTTTTAGATGTTTATTTTGATACTTATATTTCTAAATCCTCAATTCTCCATTCTCAATTCTCAATTCCTAAAACCTTTGCCTCTCAAAATCA
The DNA here is from genome assembly GCA_964431845.1 of uncultured Nautiliales bacterium. Lineage (GTDB taxonomy): Bacteria > Campylobacterota > Campylobacteria > Campylobacterales > Nautiliaceae > Nautilia. The sequence goes on from CAYSKX010000013.1 coordinate 2,553, forward strand.
ATACCCATAATTCCCGTCGGTTTAAAAAGCAAAACGAAAATTAAGAAAATAAATGCAAAAGCGTCTTTCCATCCGCCAAGTTCCGGAAAAAACCCGGGAATTGCCACTTCTGCAAATCCGAGAATAAATCCTCCTATAACCGCACCCGTTACACTACCGATACCTCCGACAACTGCAGCAGCAAACGCTTTAAGTCCGACAAGCATTCCCATATAAGGATCAATACTCGGATACGCCATAGCATATGTTATACCTCCTATTGCGGCAAGAGCACTACCTAAGGCAAACACGAAAGCGATAATTTTATTTGAATCGGCTCCCATTAATTTAACCGTTTGAATATCAAATGCCAAAGCTCTAATGGCTATACCTATTTTTGTTTTATACAAAATAAACAATACCACTCCAAGAAGCACTAAAGTAAGCACGGGAACGATAATCGTAAGCATTGGAACTGTAAGTGAGCCGGCATGAATGATATGAGAAAACCATTTAGGAAAATAAAATGCTTGATATGTTCCTCCGAGATATTGATTAGCTATAATGTTAAATAAAGATTCTAAAAAAAACGAAATACCTATTGCCGTAATCAAAAGCGAAATTTTCGGAGCGTCTTTATCAAGTAAAGGTTTATATGCGCTTGCATATGTTAAAATCCCAACTCCCGCTGTAAAAATTATCGAAAATAAAACGGATACGTAAAAATTAAGTCCTAATATTTTAAAAAATATAAACGCCATAAAAGCACCTACCATCATAATATCACCATGCGCAAAGTTAATAAGCCTCAATACTCCATACACAAGAGTATATCCGATAGCAATTAAAGCATACATACTACCGAGTGAAAATCCGTTTATAATTTGTTGTAGGACAAAACCAAAATCCATTTATTTCCTTTTTTATAAAGAATTATACCAGAATTAGGATTTAGGATTGAGAATTTAGGTCGCGCTACGCGCTTGTAGGTTTTAGATACTTAATTTATATTTATTCTTAACCTCTAAATCCTTAATCCTCAATCCTCAAACCTCGACCCTAAATCCTACACTTTCAATAATCACTAATCACTTTTTCATACGGCTAAAGCGGGCGTTCCACTTTTCACCGTTCATTTTCAATTTTCCATTGGACGTTATCCATTTTCCATTGTCCATTTTTCACCTATTAGTCTCTTTCTTCGCAAACAACTCTATTTCTACCATGTTTTTTTGCAAAATAAACTTTTCTATCGGCTTTTAATATCAAATCTTCCAAGGTATCGTCTTTTTCGAATTGCCCCACTCCGATACTTATGGTGACTTTAATATTTCTTTTATCGCAAAAATTATGATTTTCTACTAATTGTCTGAATTTTTCCATTTTTTCACAAGCCATTTTTGCATTCGTAAAAGGCATAATTATAAATATTTCTTCTCCGCCGTATCTAGCCACTACATCGGCATCTCTGAAATTTTCTTTTAACAAGTTCGATAATTCTTTCAAAACGCAATCACCTATAAGATGTCCGTAAGTGTCGTTTATTTTCTTAAAAAAGTCAACATCTACCATTGCTACGCTTAAAGGAAAATCGTATCTTTTAGCTTCTTGTATTTTTTGCGTTAAAAATTCTTTTAAATATTCTCTATTATAAAGATTTGTCAAAGGATCGGTTACGGATTTCTTATATAATGTTTTATTTTTTATTTCAAGTTCTCTTAGCATTAATTCTCTCTCTAACGAAATAGCTATCGGAATGGATATTTTTTGTAAAAGCATATCTAATAATTTCTTTTCTTTTTTATTGATGTTTTTTTTGATTATTATATAAATTTCTCCTATTTTTTTATCATTTTGAATTAATTCTTTTTTAAAAGAGTAATCTTTATCGGTATGTTCTATTTCCACCACTTGTCTATCTTCTTTAATTAAAAAGCAATGAACGTTATCCGATAAAGGCGATATACCGTAAATTTCTATTTTTTCTATGGAAGAAATTTCTTTTTTTATGTTATCAAATAAATTCTTCAATATCAAATCGAAAGAACTAAGTGAAACCGTATCTTGTAAAAATTGTTTTAGCATTTCGTCCGTTTTACTTAAAACGTATAAATCGCTTTCGTATTCGTCCAATAAATATAATCCGCAATCAAGATCTTTTAATTTGTTTATTAGTGGTTCTATTAAATCTTTTTTAATAATGGAGCCATGTTGAGGTGCTATCATAGAAGGTCGTTTTTTTTGAATTTGTTTTAACGAATGCAAAAGAATTTCTTTGCTTGGCATATAATGCTTATGAAACGGTTTAGTAGCCTCGAAATAGTTATCCGCATCCTTAGCGAATAAAGAAAATTCCTCTGTAAGCCCTCCGAATAGATCACTTGAAAAAAGTATTCCCGTTTTTTTATCATATGTGCAAAACGCTCCGGCAAAATGGGCATAAGGAGTAAATACAAATTCAAATTCTCTTTTACCTGCTTTTAATTTCCAATTATGCTCATCAACTAAATAAAAAGGCGTTTTCCACATATAATGCTTCAAAAGCATTTCCGTTCTCCAATGCGTCACCAAATAACGCTCACCCTTAGGCATTATTTGCTCTAAAGTGGTATAACAACTAACAATATCCGGATCTTGATGATGCATAATTATATATTTAATATCTCTTAACGAAACTATTGAAGTTATTTTTTCAAGCACTACCGGAAACGTAATCATGCTTCCGGGATCTATTAGTATCGATTCACTGTCGTTTTTAATCAAATACACATGACATTGAAACGGATCGTTTGGAATTACATATCCCACCCAATAAACATCCGGTGCAATTTCTATCGGTTTTGTATAGTCCATTTTTCCTCTTTCATGTTTTTTAGAGCTTAAAGCTTAGGGCTGAGAGCTTAGAGCAAAATATATGCAATATTATTAAGGGGATTAGGAGTTTAGGAAAAGAGGTGTTAAAAATTTTAAATTATTTTTTGATTCATAATTAAAAATTCATAATTAATCTTATTCTCTAAACATCTTAACCCCTCTTCTTCTCATCCCCTACATTTTAAAAGCTCTTAGCGCTATGCTCTATGCTCTTAGCTTTAAAAACGTTTGCGTTAGCAAACATATAATAATAGCCCTCAAAAGAGGGAAAAATTAAGGTTTAACCAATTCTTTAAATACCGCTTTGCCGTTTTTAATTTCTTCAACAACGGCAGGTTTGTTTATAGGATTACCCGTTTTAGTATCGATTGTTAAATATCCCGTAACCGCTTCTACGTTTTTAGAATTTCTAATTGCGTTATTTATACACTGTTTGAATTTAAGGTTATTTTTAAATGTTTTGTTTGAGCATTGTTTGATAGCATTATACACTAATAAATAACCGTCCGCTCCTGTGGCTGCGAATGCGTTAGGAAGTTCTTTGTGTTCGGTTTTATATTCTTGAATGAATTTTTTGGAATATGAAGTCGGTGCTTTTGCCGGGTCGAAATGATCCGTATACATTACGCCGTTGGAAGCTTTTCCTGCAAGTTTTGTCATTAGATTAACATCCGCGATACCGTCTCCTCCCATTAAAGGCGCTTTAACTCCCGCAGCTCTTAATTGTCGAACAAAAAGTCCGCCCTCAGGTGCGTAAATCGGTGCATATATGAATTTAGGATTTAATCTTTTGATTTGTGCAACTTGTGCATTAAAATCTTTATCTCCGCTGTTTATATATAATTTTTTAATAACTTTTCCACCCGCTTTTTTATAAGCTTTTGCGAACTCTTTTGCAAGTCCTACCGAATAATCTTGTTTCATATCGAAAACTATTACTGCTGTATTTAAATTATGTTTAAGCGCATATTTAGCCCCTACGACACCTTGAAAATCATCTGTAAAACATGCTCTTGTTATGTATTTGCTTTTTTTTGTAACTCTCGGATTTGTTGCGATTTGTGTAACGGTAGGGGTTTTAGTAGCACCCGCAAATCTTTTAATTGATAATGCCATAGAACTTGCAAGAGGTCCGACTATTGCCGCTACTTTTTCTCCACTTGTTAATCTTTTATATCCGTTTACAGTTTGAACTTTATCGAATTGTCCGTCAACCACTACTAATTTGATAGTATCGCCGTTTGGTAATTTGTTAAAATCTTTATGAGCAAGTTTTATACCTTCAAGTGTTTTTTGTCCGAAACTTGCAATAGGTCCTGTTAAAGGTTGAAGAATACCGACTTTAATTTCTTTTGCCGTTAGCGTTCCAACAATAAGCGCACTCAGTCCGATTGATAATAATTTACTTTTCATTCACGCTCCTTTTATGTTAAAATTACCGAAGTATTATACCAAATATTTGAAAAAGGGTGAAAGTGTGAAAATGGTGAAAAGGGTGAAAGTGGTGAAAATGTGAAAATGGTGAAAAGGGTGAGAAGAGGTGAAAGAAAATAAGAATTAGAATAATAAAATATTTTACTCTAAGCTCTTAGCTCTAAACTTATTAAAACATAAGAAAGGATACGAATGATAGATTTGAAATTATTGGAAAAAAACTTTGATGATGTTGCAAAGCGTTTGCAATTAAAAGGTGTGGACGAAAGTGCATTAGAAGAGATTAAAAATCTTTTCAAACAAAAAAAGCAAATCAAAACCGATTTGGATAAACTTTTGGAAAAAAGAAATTCATTATCGAAACAAATAGGCGCGTTGATGAAAGAAGCTAAAAAAGACGACGCTCAAAACATTAAAGAAGAAGTATCGAAATTAAAAGAAGAAATTGCGAAATTCGAAGAAAAATTAAAATTACTCGAAGAAGAGTTAAACAAAAACGCACTTGTTGTGCCTAATATTCCGGATGAAGACGTTCCCGTAGGAAAAGATGAAAACGAAAACGTAGAAATAAAAAGAGTAGGAAAAATACCGACATTTGATTTTGAAATTAAATCTCATGATGCGCTTGGAGAAAACCTTGATTGGCTTGATTTCGTAAAAGGCGTTAAACTCGCAAAAAGCCGTTTTACCGTTATGAAGAGTGTTGCGGCAAGGCTTGAGAGAGCTTTGATTAATTTCTTTCTTGACCATAATAGAGAATGGGGTTTTGAAGAAGTTTATGTGCCGTTTATGGTAAATAAAGAAACAATGACCGGCACAGGGCAACTTCCGAAATTCGAAGAAGATTTATTTAAAATCGAAAAAGAGGAGCTATATTTAATTCCGACCGCCGAAGTTCCTTTGACCAATCTTTTTAGAGATGAAATAATCAAAGATTTAAACGAACCTATAAAACTGACGGCTTATACTCCTTGTTTTAGAAAAGAAGCTGGAAGCTACGGCAAAGATACCAAAGGCATAATACGCCAACACCAATTCGATAAAGTGGAACTTGTAGCTATTACTAAACCCGAAGATAGCGATAAAATGTTTGAAGAGATGGTAAAATGCGCATCAAGCGCTCTTGAAAAATTAGCTCTTCCTTATAGGCAAGTAATGCTTTGCACGGGAGATCTCGGATTTAGTGCGGCAAAAACGATAGATTTGGAAGTATGGATTCCTTCACAAAACAAATATAGAGAAATAAGCTCCGTTTCAAACACAAGAGATTTTCAAGCAAGACGCGCGAAAATAAGATATAAAGACGGCAAAAAAAATAGACTCGTCCATACACTAAACGGCAGCTCGTTAGCGGTAGGTAGGACGTTAGTAGCACTTATGGAAAATTATCAAACAAAAGACGGCAATATTGAAATACCGGAAATTTTGAAAAAATATCTATAAGGTAAATAGTGGCGGAAGAAAAAAATAATCAAACGGAAAACGTAATAATAGTAGAACAGACAGAAGACGATTCCAAAAAGAAAAATAAATTTATTTTAATTATAATAATTCTTCTACTGATTACTATTATATTAGTATTAATTTTAGCCGCTGTAGTAATAACTAAGAAAAAAAAATCTTCCGTAGATACAGCACCGGAAATTACAGAAATAACAAAAAAACTTGAAAAAAAACACATAATACAAAAAGACGAAATAAAACAATTAATAAAAAGAGCGACCATTCTTTACGAAAAAGGCGAAAAAGAAAAAGCTTTGAGAATATTAAACGAACTTTCGAGCTTTTCGGAAGCTCTTTCTTATTATAATCTCGGAGTAATAAAAATAGAAGAAAAAAATTATAAAAAAGCTCTTGAGTATTTTCAAAAAGCAATTAAAAATAAAGACAATCGCACATTAAGTGCTATCAATGCTACATATGCAGCATTGATGCTCAAAAATAAAAAATTATTCGATTATTATAGGCGTTTAGCTTATACGTTTTTGCCTGAAATAGCAAAGCTAAAAAGTTATCCGTATTATTATGCAGTCGTAATGTATTATATGGGATATGAATTTGAAGCGATTCCGGCACTTAAAATAGATAATCCGTATAAAAAAGAATCGAAAAAATTATTAAGCACGATATACGAATATTATGGAGATTTTGCGAAAGCAGAATTATTAGAGAAAAACCCTTTTTATAAGGGAATTGCTTTAGCAAGAATTGGTGAATACTCCTTAGCTAAAACTTATCTTTCTCAATCTCACAAAAATCGTTCTCAATTTGCACTATCGTTGGTAGATTTAAAACTATCGAATTTTAAAGAATCTTCTTTAATACTAAAAAAATTACAAGATCACAATATATATCCTATAAAGGTTTATTTAAAACCTTCGCTATTTGAAACTAAAACGGCACAAAAATATTTTCAAAAAACCTTTTTAAAAAATAAAGAGGATTTTTACGATTTGTTTTTTTATTATGCTCCTTATAAAGTTTTTAATATGAATCAAACAATATCGTATCTCAAAAAGGGAATAGCGGGAATTCCTATAGGCGCAATAGAAGAATCGCAAACTTATCTTAGTAAAAGCGCTACTTATTCCGCTCTTAACATTAAAATATCAAATGCCCTAAGACTTGCTTTAAACGGTCATATTCTTTTGGCGAATAAAAAGTTTAAAAAATTAATTAAAAAAAGAGAAACTTCATATATTCTACACTATGATTTGGCATTAACTTATGCACAACTTGGAGATTATAATAACGCTTATAAACATTTTTTAAGAGCGTATCATCTAAATCCGAGTGATATCAAAAGCGGTATATTTGCCTTAATGGCTCTTGGAAAAATGAAAAAAACCAATAAATATTTAATGAGTTCGATTAAAGAAGATTTAAATGAAAATACGCCTTTAGAAGATGCTATGTTTGCTGTAACTCAAAATAATACCGTTAGAATGGCGGCTTTTCTTGATAAAAAAGAAAAAAAATTTCCGACCTGGATTGTAGCAAGACTGAGTTCTAAAGCTTTAATAGGAAGAGATTATACATATGAAGCATTAAAATTAAAAAGTATGTTTCCTAATGAGGTTATTTCAAATCTAATTTATTTTTATTCGAATAATAAAAATTTACCACCTCATAAAATAGCTTTGAATTATCAATCTTTATTTTATTCTCAAAAATTTAATATGAATGATTTTTATTACGGGGCTAAAATAGTGCGTGAGTGGTATTTTACTTTTGCTAGAATTTCGGGACTTTTAAATAAAGTTAGACTTGATTTGATAAAAAAAGCTAAAAAAGAAAGTTACGATTTGATGCCGATTCTTAAAAGAATAGCTTTTGCAAATTTATATACAAAACATTTCGAAGAAGCTTATGTAATATATAATGATTTAATAAACAACAAAAAAATTTCCGATCCTCACACTTTATATCATGCCGGTGTTGCAGCAATAGGTGCTAATCATCATTC
>CAYSKX010000014.1:0-10026 GCA_964431845.1 uncultured Nautiliales bacterium
ATAAACTTACCAAAACTTCCTTGGGAAAATGAAAGAGAAAAAATTAAACAAACTCTTATAAAAGAGATTCAAAACTTACAAAAAAAATTAAATATAAAACAAGAAATTTCAAATTTTTCTATTGATGAATTACGAAATTATCGTAAATATTTGCAAGATTTAGAATTAAAACAAAAACTTCAAGATATTTCGCAAATTGATAATGTAATAGGAAATTTACGAAATATCAGAAAATTAGATTTAAAACCGAGTATTGCATTGGAAAAATATATTATGATGGCTTTAAATATTATAAACGATGCATTAGATATAAAATCAAACTCAATTTTTGGAGACGATAACGAAATAATATTTACAGCACCGGCTAATAAACCGGATATTGAGTGTTATTATAAAAGCTTTAATTCAATTTGTGAAGTTACGATGCTAACAAGTAGAGGTCAATGGTTTAATGAAGGGCAACCTGTAATGAGACATTTAAGAGAATTTGAAAATAAGTTTTTAGATAAAGAAAATTATTGTGTTTTTGTAGCACCAAAACTTCATTCAGATACGATTAATACTTTTTGGATTTCAGTAAAATATGAATATGAGGGTAAAAAACAAAAAATTGTTCCTTTAACTATTAATCAAATTATTGAAATTTTAGAAATTATTAAATTTTTAAAATTAAATCATGAAAAATTTTCTCATAAAAAATTTCAAATGTTATTAGATGAAATTGTTAATGTTGAAAAAATCAATAATAGCAAAGATTGGATTAATAATATTCCTAAAATAATTAATAAATATAAGGAAAATTTATGCAGCTAAATGTAGTATATAATGATGATTGTTTACAAATATTAAATGACGAAAACAAAATAAAAAAAGATTCAATTCAGCTAATTTTTGCCGACCCTCCTTATAATCTCAGCGGTAACGGCTTAAAACTTATAGGTAATAAAACGGGAGGGGATTATTTTATGGTAAATGAAGAATGGGATAAAATGGGATTTGAGGAATACATCGATTTTACCGACGAATGGATAAAAGCATGTAAAGGAGTATTAAAACCGAACGGAAGTATATTTATAAGTTGTAGCTATCACAATATTGGCGAATGTATTATGGGACTTAAAAAAAACGGTTTGGATATTAAAAACATAATTACATGGCAAAAAACAAACGCAATGCCGAATCTAACTCGTAGAGTTTTAACTCATTCGAGTGAGTTTGTGATTTGGGCGGTAAAAGGTAAAAATTGGATATTTAATTATGAAGTTTTGAAAGAATTAAATCCGGAAGTTACTAAAGACGGTAAAAAAAGACAAATGAGAGATGTTTGGCAAATTCCTATTACGCAGGGAAAAGAAAGATTAAAAGATGAGAATAAAAAAGCACTTCACCCTACTCAAAAACCAGAAGAATTATTAAAAAGAATAATTTTGGGTTTTTCAAACGAAAGGGATATTGTGCTTGATCCGTTTGCCGGAAGCGGAACTACACCTTTTGTAGCACAAAAATATAATAGATTTTATATTGCAATTGAAAAAGAAAAAAAGTATTATGAAGCTATTTTAAAAAGATTAAATAAATACGAAATCCTTGATTATGAAGTTAATCACAATATTAGTGAAGAAAAAAATCTTTTTGATTTTGTGGATTAATATAAAGATTCAAAGCCGACAAAACGTTTGAGTATCTGCATATTCTTAAGAAAAGGTAAAAATGAAAGAATTAATTTTTGATTTGATTTTAAAAGAAGCTTGGAAATATCAGTTTCTAACATACCCTAATCCTGCCGTCGGTGCCGCCGTTTCGGTTCGAAACCGACTTTTCGTAGCGGCGCATAAAAAAGCGGGAGAACCTCATGCCGAGGTTAATGCATTGTGGGATGCTTTTAGAACTTTTCATCAAACTCCGAATTTACGAAATTCTTATGAAATTCATGAATATCTTTTACAAAATCATAACGGATTTTTTAATGAAGCGAATGTCTATATTACGCTTGAACCTTGTTCGCACGTAGGCAAAACCCCTTCATGCGCTATGCTTTTAAAACGTTTAAAACCAAGAAGCGTTTATATCGGATATAAAGACCCTATAAAAGAACATAGCGGAGGAGTTAAAATATTAAAAAACGCTGGAATTGAAGTTACGATATTGAATGATAAAAAGTGTTTTGATTTGATAGAGCCTTTTATAAAATGGCAAAAAAGATTTGTTTTTTATAAGTTAGCAATGACGATAAACGGAGCATATACAGGCGGTTATATAAGCTGTGAAGAATCTCTAAGATGGGTGCATAACGTTAGAGACAAAATCGATTTGCTTGTAATCGGAGGTAATACTGTTCGTATCGATAAGCCTACGCTTGATGCGAGAAAAGTTAGCAAGAAAGCGCCGGATGTGTTGATATATTCCAAAAACGACGGTATCGATAGAAATACTCCTCTTTTTCATGTTCCGAATAGAAAGGTGTTTGTCGAAAATACTCTTAAAAAAATATCCGAATATAAATTTATTATGATTGAGGGAGGAGAGAGGCTATATAACGAAATAAAAAATGTTGTCGATTGGAAAGTTTTTATAATAACTCCGAAATTCGCAAATAGATTTAATTTCAGAAGCGAAGATAATATTGAAATTTTAAATATTAATCAAAACGACGATTTGATAATATTCGGGAGGTAAAATAAAAAGGAACGCAAATTGCTTACAAATTATAAAAAGGATTCGGTATTGTTAAAAACTGTATTTTTTATTACAATTCTATAATAACGGAAAAAAATGACGGATAGAATATTTGAAATAAATATAAATGATGCTATCGAAGTTGTTATAGATTCAAGATTTAAAATAAAAGGTTTTATCGATTTTATTAGACTTTCGTTTAATAGACTCGAAATAAAAGATAATGAATACAAAATATATTTCGATAAGAAAAACATTAAAAAACATAAATTATTACTTCAGGCAATTGCTAATATGTATAAAAAACAAAAGCATGACAGCGAACTTATTTTGAATAAACTTTTTATTAATTATAAAAAAGATTTAATCATAAAAATAAAAAAATATTCGGTTACATTTGATGAAAAAGCCGTTTATATAACTATCCGAAAAATATCGTCTAAGGAATTTGAAATATTAATAGCAAATCCTAAACCTCCTGTTTTTAATTATATTAAAGGGCTTTTTTTATTTGATTTGATTGATATGTCTTACGATAGATTGGTCATAACGTTTAACGAAGAATCCAAAAGAATAGTAAGCGCTCTTGCCTCTAAGCAATCTATTATGGGATATAAAACAGTGTTTAATATAAACGAAGAAGAATTCTCTTATTCTAAATCATTTAGCATTGAAGGTTCATTAAAAGAATATCTTAATAAAATCAGAAATGCTCTTGAATTATTCGGAGTAAATACTATTTATGAATTCGATAAAATTAAGAAAGAATACAGAAGACTTGCAAAAAAATATCATCCTGATCTACATAGACAAAAACCGGAATTGATTCAAAAAATTTATGCTAAAAAATTTACAACGGTAAAAGATTCTTATGAATTATTAGAAAAATATTATAATCAAAAGGTGAAAAATTGAATGATAAATATATAATAACAATTACGACAGTAGATGGAACTAAACATTATTCCGTTCATAAAATTATTAAAAAGATTTTGATATTTTTATTTTTAATAATTTTATTGGTTATGTTGATAGGATTTTTGTATATTAAATATTTAGAAAAAGAAATAGAAAATATTTCAAACCAAAAACAAGAATTAAAACAAAAAATAGTTTCGTTAAATTATGAATTAAAAAAACTAAATACCAAAATAGTGAATGCAAAACACAAATTATTAACAAAAGAGTCCGAATTAAGTAAATTAAGTGAAAAAATAGACGAGTTGGAAACTAAAATGGGATTAAAAGGAGAAACGTTCGTATCGAACGTAGATATAAAAAATTTATCACCTGACGTTATCAACGCTTTATTGGCCGTTATTCCTAATGGAAAACCGATAAATAAAGTTGCTATAAGTAGTAAATTCGGTTGGAGAATGCATCCTATTTTGAAAAGAAAAGAGTTTCATCCGGGGCTTGATATAAAAGGTAGAGGAAAAGTGCCGATATATGCTACAGCCAACGGTATAGTCGTGGGCGCCGGATTAAATCCTTACGGTTACGGATATGTGGTGAAAATTGTTAATGCTTTCGGATTTGTAACGTTTTACGCACATATGCGTAAAAATATACAAGTGAAAAAAGGTGATTTTGTAAAAAAAGGTCAAATCGTAGGCTATATGGGTAATACCGGCTTAAGCACGGGACAGCATTTGCATTATGAAATAAGATATAATAATAAACCGTTAAATCCCATTTATTTTATTAATTGGAACGGAAAAAATTTATTTAAAATATTTAAAAAAGAAAGGAATGTACCATGGGAGTCTTTGATAAAAGCAATACAAGTGTTAATTCAAAAGAAACAACAATAATATCCTCAAAAGCAAAAATAAACGGTAATTTAAAATTAGAATCCAATTTGCATATAGACGGTGAAGTAAAAGGAAAAATAGAATCTAACGTAATGGTTTCTATAGGAAAAACGGGTATTCTTGACGGCGAAGTTTATGCTAAAAAATTAGTTATAAACGGCAAATTTATAGGTAAAGCGGATTGTGATAATATAGAAATTTTAAAAAACGGTGTTTTAAACGGAGATATTGAGGTAACAAATTTAATCGTCGAAGCGGGTGCTATATTTGAAGGACACTGCAAAAAGAAAAATGCAAATAAAGAAAAACCTATCAATAGAAAAGAGAAATAGATTCTTACTATCTTCTACCTCTAAAATTTCTGCCTCTTCTTGAATTTTTTCGCCTGTCTCGATTGTTTCCTCCTGAGTTTCGAGCGTTATTTAAAAGTCTTTTTGCTTCGTTTAAGCTTTTCCCGATTCTCTCTTTTCCGTCTGCTTCTTTTTCGAAAAGTAAGTTAGCGAATTTAGTTGCAATTGTAAATAAATCGAATTTATTTTGTAGCACTTCTACGATTTCTATAGATTTAGCACTTGGATCTATTTTGCTGATTTTTTCCATAATTTTTTGAATTTCTGTGTTTTTTACATCACTCAAAGTTGGAACTTCTTTAAGTTCTATTTTGGAAATTTTTTGAATTTTGCTAAGGGCTCTGAATTCATGAGGCGTAACGAGAGAAATTGCCATTCCTTCTTTGCCTGCTCTTCCCGTTCTTCCTATTCTATGGACGTAACTTTCCGGATCAAGCGGTAGATGATAATTGAATACATGAGTTACGTCATTTACGTCAAGCCCTCTTGCCGCTACGTCGGTTGCTACGAGAATTTCGATTTTATTGCCTTTAAATCCTCTGATTACTTCTTCTCGTTTTCTTTGATCCATATCGCCATGAAGACCTTTAGCGTCAAATCCTACTCCGCTTAAAAATTCCGCTACGATATCTACGTCTTTTTTGGTTCTACAAAAAACTATCGCTTTATTAGGCTGTTTATAATCGATAAGTCTTATTAAAGCGTCGTTTCTTTCATGTTCGTCAATTACGTAAAAATACTCTTTGATATTTTCATTGGTTACTTCTTTTTTCGTAATTTGAACAAATTCTGGATCTTTTAAAATCGTTTTAGCAAGTGAAAGTATAGGTTTTGGCATTGTCGCACTAAAAAGCAATGTTTGCCTGCTACTTGGGACATATTTAAAAATTTCTTTTATATCGTCTAAAAACCCCATATCAAGCATTTCATCCGCTTCATCAAGCACTACGTATTCTGGAGAAATATCGATTTTGCCGCTACTTAACAAATCTATAAGTCTTCCGGGAGTTGCGACTATTACTTCGGAATTTTTGATATGGTTAATTTGTCTATTGTAACTGCTTCCTCCGTAAACCGTTGCGGTATGGATACCTAAATATTTTCCAAATCTAAATATTTCTTCACTTACCTGAATTGCAAGTTCACGTGTAGGAGTTATGATTAAAGCTTTTTGCCCTTTTGTCAGCATATTTAAAATAGGCAGTCCGAATGCCGCCGTTTTGCCCGTTCCCGTTTGCGCTTGGGCTACTATATCTTTGCCTCGCAATACCAAAGGAATTGCTTTTTCTTGTATTGGAGAAGGCTTTTCAAACCCTATTTCTTCTAATCTTTTAAGTAATTCTTGTTTTAAATTAAATTCATTAAATGTCATTATTTTTTCCTTAAACTTTTTATTATATTTACAACTTATCTATTTGAGTGATTTATAACTTCACAATTAGTGGCAGTAGAGTTTATATTTTAAATAGGTGTTTTTAAAATAAGAAGGATACGGAATAATGGCTGAAAAATTTTTGGTTACTCCTGGTTTTATTCCATTTTTTATAATTGTTTTTGTTACTTTAACGGTATTCGGTCTTGAGAGTTTTTTATTTTTGCTACCGAAAATATCAAGCCCAACCGATTTAAAAAAATTACTTTTTGAAAATCCTTTGCTCCACCCGTTATTTACAAGTTTAATTTCAAGTTTACAATAATTTATTTTAAATTTACCTATGTTTTTAACTCTACCTTTTAATACTAATGTTTCATTTATTAAAACTCTTCTTTCTTTTGCTTCCACGATTTTTGCTTTTTTAGTGTATTTTTCCAAAATCATCAATCCAACTGCCGCACCGAATGTAGTCACTAAAAATGAAGCAAATATCATACCAATCATCAAATTAGTGTTATTATTTGCGGCTTTTATTGAAATAATAACTAAAAATATAAATAAAACTAAAAAAAATACAATATCAAGCCAATGTAAAATAGTAAAATAAGGAATCATTTTTTTCTATTCCTTTTTTCTTCTATTCCGCTTATGCCTTCTCTTCTTTTAAGCTCCTCCAAAACGGCGTCCGGATGAATATTTTTTAAAGCCAAAGCAATTAATGCATGAAAAGCAAGATCCGCCGCTTCATAAATAATTTCTTTGTTATTATTATCTTTTATAGCAAAACAAAACTCCGCAGCTTCTTCCGCTACTTTTTTAAGAAGTGAATTTTCACCTTTGTGGTAAATGTAAGAAACATATGAAGTTTTAGGATCGGCATTTTTTCTATCAAGCAAAGTATGATAGAGTTTATCGATGAAATTATACTCTATTTCTTTTTCAATGTCCAATATTTCTTCAGACGTATCAAGTTTCGTAAAAAAGCATGATTTTCTACCCGTATGACAAGCAACGCCGTTTTGCTTGACTTTAAGTAAAATCGTATCGTTGTCGCAATCGATTAGCATTTCTTTCACTTCTTGCGTATGTCCGCTGCTTTCGCCTTTTTTCCATAATTTATTGCGGCTTCTCGAATAATAGTGCGCATATCCGGTTTTTTGAGTAAGTTCTAACGCTTCTTCATTCATATACGCAAGCATTAAAACTTCATTTGTTTCGACATCTTGAACGATGACGGGGACTAAACCCCCGTTTTTTTTAAAATCAACTTTCATGTTCTATCTTATATGTGCCGTATATTAAAATAGCCGCAAAAAGAGTGATAAAACACATCAAAAGAACCGTTTCATTCATTTTTTCCCTTTAGTTTATTTATATTAAAAATCCATGATACTAAAAAAATATACTTAAACCGCTAAATAATATTATACCATACAATAAAACAAAAGCATTAATTTCTTTTAATCCGTTTATATGAATAAAAAAATAGCCGAAAATCGATAAAAGAGTTGTTATACTTATTAAAAACAACGTTTTATAAAACTCGATTACGGCTTTAATTTTTTCCACTAAGCACCTTTTTATTATCGTCTATATTCATCCAAATATTAGGAACCGCGCCTCCCGGCGTTAAGAAAATTTTCGCATCTTTATTTACTCTTAAGGCTTTGTTAAATTCGCCTTGAACTTCAAGCGCTTTTAATTTCAAAAGATTTTTCGTTAGCGATTCGCTTATAATTTTATTCGCTTGAGACTGGGCTTTCGATTCGATAAGTAACGCTTCGGCTTTTCCTTTAGCTTCAATTTCTTTCGCTTGTGCGTTACCTTTTGCGATTGCCGCTTTTCTTTCGGCTTCTTGTTTGGCTCTAAGCACTTCGTATTTTGCTCTTTCGGCTTCTTGTTTAGCTATTTGAACTCTTTCAATTTGTCTTTTGATGTTTTCCGGTAAAATAATGTCTCTTAATTGGAAACTTTCGAAAATTACCGGTTTGTGAGGTAGTTTAGCTAATTGTTCTCTCATTTTCGCTTCAATTAAATTTGCAATTTCGTTTCTTTTTACCGGTAATTCTTCTGCAGGATATTTACCGATCACGTTTCTAACCACATCTCTAACCATCGGATTTATAATTTTATCCTCCCAGTTTTTACCGTAAGTTTCAAGCGTATAGGCAGCAACTTGAGGGTTTAATCTATAACTTACCGACAATTCAACAAGTATCGGCAAACCTCTTGCATCAAGAACGTTAATAGCCGGATATACTTTAATAGTCCCGTATCTATCCGCCATCGAACCCGCTTCATTGCTAATTCTTTTATAATTAATCATATGCACTTTCGTATCGATTACATATACTTTTTGTATTATAGGCATAAAAAAATGAAGCCCCGGCATTAAAGGTTTTTGTTCAAATTTACCTGTCGTAGCCAAAATTCCGACTTCTCCGGAATTAATCACAACCCAAGGTCTGAACATTAATCCGAATACCAAAATTATCCCGACTATAATCAAACCGACTCCGCTACCTCCTTGAATAAACTTAGGAGGCTCGAACTTAGGAGGTTCGAAATTGTTTGTATTGTTATTATTACCGTTTTTATTATTCATCCATCCGTTTAAATCCGTAGGCATTTTTTTCCTTTTATTTTTTTAGTCTGTAGTGAGTAGTGGGTAGTTTTTATTTCTAACTCACATTCTCTTTCCTTTCTTTCCCCTTTTCTCACTATTTTCACACTTTCACATTTTCACCATTTCCACCTCTAAACATACGTCAAATAATGCTTATAACTCTTATCCCTTCCGTAAACCACATCAAAATACGCCGTTTGAAGCTCTTTTGTTATTTCTCCTCTTTTGCCGTTGCCTATAATTCTGCCGTCAACTTCGCGTATCGGTGTAACTTCAGCGGCAGTTCCCGTAAAAAACGCTTCATCGGCAATATACACTTCATCTCTTGTAATTCTGCGTCTCTCAATTGGAATATCTCTTTCTTTTGCTAATTCCAAAACGGTTGATTGCGTAATAGACTCAAGAGAATTGTCGTTTGGAGGAGTTATCAAAACGCCGTCTCTAACGATAAAGAAACACTCCCCGCTTCCTTCGGCGATAAATCCGTCGTCGTCAAGCATAAGCGCTTCTTCGTAACCCGTTTCAACAGCTTCGTATTTCGCCATTTGAGAATTTAGATAATTCGCTACCGCTTTTGCTTTGCCGAAAGTTGATTTTACAGGATTTCTAACAATTGAAGATATTTTTACTCTAATCCCGTTTTCAAGTCCTTCTTCTCCTAGATACGCACCCCATTCCCATGCAGCTATTGCTACATGCACCGGCGCACCTATATGATAAAGCCCCATTTTCCCGTAACCAAGAAATACTAGAGGTCTTATATAAACGTTTTTTTGAAAATCGTTTTTTCTTAATAGTTCCAATTGAACGTTTTCTAATTCTTCTTGTGAAAAAGGAACATCGATTTTAACTATTTTTGCGGAATTTATAAGTCTTTTCGTATGATCTTGAAGTCTAAATATCGCAAGTCCATCTTCCGTTTGATAAGCTCTTGTTCCCTCAAATACACCGTTTCCGTAATGAAGAGTATGCGTTAAAACGTGAATTTTAGCATCATTCCAAGGAATAAATTCACCGTCCATCCAAATCAGTTTTGCCTCGTTCATTAGTTTATATCCTTTTTTTAGCTAATTTTATCAAAAATTTGATATTATTACTATATTATTAGCATATGTTGTCCACCTCATGCTATACACAAAACTACAAAGAATTAATCAAATATTATCAAAAAGTATTGCAAAAAGA
>CAYSKX010000015.1:0-9200 GCA_964431845.1 uncultured Nautiliales bacterium
CGTGCGTTTTTTTAAGTTTTTAGTTAAAATCCTTTATTTATTATAGGATTGCTTATATTAATAAATAAATTTTTAAAAATAAACTCGTTATATTTTTAACATTTTAGCACAAATTTTTTCTTACTTTATAATTTTTCCAAATTTTTAATAATTTTCATCGGTGTTAATGCATAATTCGGTTCATAATTTCCCACTATCGAATGAGCGAGACTTGCATGAATTGCGGCTTTAAGCGGATGCCATCCTTGAGCGAGAAGAGAGCCTATAAGCCCCGATAGAACATCTCCGCTTCCTCCTTTTGCCAAAGCGACACTGCCGTTTGGGTCGATGAAAAGTTTTTTGTTATAGGCTATTATTTTATTCGCGCCTTTAAGCACTAAAACGATATGAGGGTATTTTTCGCTAAATTTTTGGGCAAGTTCGAATCTTGCGTTTTGAATATCTTTTGCATCATACTTCCCTATTCCCGAGAGTTTAAGTAAATTTGCAAATTCTTTCGGATGTGGTGTTAATACCGCTTTTTTATCCAAAAATTTAACAATTTCTTTTTTATAAAACATATCGGCATCGATAACCATAGGAATGTCGAGTTTTAAAATTTTATTCACATCAAAGCAATCACCCATTCCCATTCCGAAAGCTAATGCACTAAAATTACTAAGATTATCACTTTGCATTATTTCATAAGGTATTAAACTTTTCACTTTACACTTTTTACTTTTCACTATACTTACAAGTCCGCACCCGTAATTAAAAGCGGCCGTTGCCGCTAAAATTCCGGCACCGGGTTTATTACCTACAAGCACTCCGAGATGTCCGTATGAGCGTTTGTGAGTGTTTTGTTTGTTTCTAAGAGGTGTAATTAAATCCTCTTTTTCCAATACGAAATAACAACATTTATGAATATATTTTGTAAAACTAACTCCCAAATCCGCTTTTATTATCTCCCCTACGTAATCTTTTGCCTTATCGCTATAAAGAGAAATTTTTTCAGCCCCCATCGTAACCGTTATATCGGCTTTGAATGCAATAGGTCTTAAGTTTCCGTTATCATCTATACCGGTTGGAATATCACATGCTATTTTTAAAGCTTTTATATGATTCATTTTATTGACAATAGATACGATTTCTTCACTCAATTCTCTTTTCAATCCGCTTCCGAATATTGCATCGACAAGACAATGAGAACTTTTATATTCTTTTTCAACCTTACCGCCTATTGCCAAAAACCTTTCAAGTTGCAATTTACACATCTTAGATTTAGCACCCAGCGGCATATACAAATTCACATGATAATCCCCAAGTAAAATCCTTGCAAGCGTAACCCCGTCCGCCCCGTTGTTTCCCGGACCTGCGACTATATTGATCGTCGAATCTTTCGGCACTCTTTTATATATTTCAAGAGCCATAGAATAAGCGGCATGTTCCATCAAAATATCTTCGGTTAATTTATACTCTTCATAACATTTTTTATCAAACTGATAAACTTCTTTAAAAGCTGGTTTCATACTTTCTCCTTGTAATAAGCTAAAAGCATAAAGCTAAAAGCTTAAAGCAAAATTATAAGCATTGTATTTGTTATTGGTGTATTGGTTATTAGTTATTGGGATTTTTAATCCAAAATCTAAAATTCAAAATTCATAATTCAAAATCCCCTTCAACCTTCTCCCTTCACCCTTCAACCTTAATTCTCCATTCTCCATTCTCAATTCTCAATTCCGTCATTATCTCCTTCTAAACGACAAAGCCTTAAGTAAGTCCTCTTTGGATATTTTATCACTTTTATTTAAATTTGCAATAGTTTTAGCCACTTTTAAAAGATTAAATTCGCTTCTTTTGCTTAAAGCGAAATTTTTAACGGCTTTTTGCAATAAATCGTCCGCGTCGTTTTGAATATCGAAACTATAATTTTCCGGCAAGTTTGAATTAAATTCACCTTTTTGCATTTCAAAGGCTATTAATACTTTTTCGAACATTTCTTTGCTTGAAACGGTCGATTTATCATCATCTTCCGTCATTTGTAAATATATTTCAATCCTATCATACAAAGGTTCGCTTATTCTGTTTTTGTATCTTTTTATCTCTACATCCGTGCAACGACACTCTTTATCGTTACTTAATAAATTTCCGCAAGGACATGGATTCATAGCAGCGGCAAAAAGTATATCCGTTTCGTATTCTATTTTGGAATTTACCCTGCTTATAAGAACTTTTTTATCTTGGAGAGGGAGTCTTAAATTTTCAAGCACATCTTTTTGAAAATATGGAAGTTCGTCAAAAAAAAGCATCCCTTTATTGGCAAAAGCGATTTCACCTATTTTCGCACCCTTGCTACCACCTCCGAATATTGCGGATTTAGTGCTTGAATAATGTGGAGCTCTAAACGGACGTAAAGGCTTAAAAGTTACCTCTTTTCCTTCAAGTGAATTATATTTTTCAACTTCTAATATATCCTCAAGACTCATAGGGGGCAAAATATATCTAAGTCTGTTGATTATCATCGATTTTCCCACACCCGGACTTCCTTCGAACAATATATTATGAAATCCCGCCGCCGCTATTAACGCCGCTTCTTTTGCCTGAATTTGACCTAAAACATCCTTAAAATCAAGTTTAAAATCACTTAAATAATAGTATTTTTTATCGTTTATTTTTATATAGTCATAATTAAAATCGCTATTTTCAAACTTTTGAGGCTCGAAATTTTCAAACTCTTTAATATGCGAAAAAGCAAATACCTCAACTCCCGGTATTTTAGAAACTTTTGCGGCGCTCTCAAACGGAATAATTACTTTTTTGGGTTTAAGTGATAAAATTATAGGAAAAATAGTATTAGTATCTCTTAAACTACCATCAAGCCCTAGTTCTCCTAAAACTAAAAATTCACTTAAATCAATATCTTTTTTGTGATACAAAATACTAAGAGCGATAGGTAAATCTAACTGTGAACCACTTTTAGGTAAATCTGCGGGAGCTAAGTTTATCGTAATTTTAAGCGGAGGAAATTCGAAATCGTTATTAAGAAGTGCGGATTTTATTCTTTCTTTGCTCTCTTGTATAGCTTGTGAGCCGAGTCCTACGATGGAAAATCCCGGCAGCGCTTTTGTAAATGAGCTTTCAACTTCTACGTTTTTAGCAATAAACCCTTCAAGTGTTGCCGAATTTATTTTTTTCGTTTTTGTTTTAGTTGTTTTTTCCACTCTTTTTCAAACTTCTTTCTTTTAATATAATCAAGTCTCTCTATAAACAAATGCCCATCAAGATGATCGGTTTCATGTTGAAAAGCGACACTCAAAAGCCCTTCGGCATCCATTGTCTTTTCATTTCCGAACCTATCGTAAAATTTAACTTTAACTTTTGCATAACGTTCCACTTCGTCGAAATAATCTGGAACACTTAAACATCCTTCGCTTTCTTTTTGTGTTCCCTCCCATATTAAAAATTCGGGATTTATTATTTCAATAAGCGTTTCTTTGCTTTGATTACCTTCTTCATCTCCGGTATCTATAAGCAACGCTCTTATTGGAATTCCTACCTGAATTGCCGCAAGCCCTACGCCGTTTTTTACTATCATAGTTTCATACATATCATCAAGCAATTTATGCAATTCGTTATCAAAACGCTCAATGGGTTTTGAGATTTGTTTTAATATTTTATTCGGATAAGTAATTATATCCAATACAGCCATTATTTTCCACCTTCACTTTCGCTTTCCTCTTCATCTTCATATACATAATAAAGCACATCGTCTTTTTCCGTTTTCTCCATCATTTCAAAAGCATGCGCAAGACATACTTCAACATCCTCTTTTTTTACAATTTCTACAATACCGGCGGCAATTTGAATATTTATTTCTTCACCTTCTAAGAAAATAGAAGAAGTGCTAATTACATCCGAAAGTCTCTCAACCGTTTTACAAGCACCTATTCTATCGGTATGTTTAAGAAGCATTCCGAAAATACCATTATCTAAGTGTGCTACGATATCCGTTCTTCTTGATGTTTTAAGCATTATTTTAGCAACACTTCTATTTAATAACATCTTTGATTTCTCGGATTTAAGTGCATTAAAAATAGAATTTTTTATTTTCAATACAACCATACTACTTGTATGTTTAAACTTAGAAATTAATCTGATTTCTTTTTTAAGCTCTTTTATAAAAAAGTTTTTATTATAAATACCATATTTTGCATCAAATACCGAATTTCCTTCTATTTCTTTTAAAACTTCTATATTTTTAGCATAAAGTTGTTTTATTTCCCTTAATTCACCGTTTAATTTGGTATTGATTTTATTTAATTTATTTTCAAAATTTTTCATTATTCTTTCAAGTAATTTCGGGTTTGCCATATGAGCAATTTCATTTTTATACTTTTCGAAAATATCACTAACAGTTTGAGAATTTTTATATAACACGGCAGTATGCTGAAGAAGTTCTTTTGAATGTTTAAACGATTCTTTTAATCTTTTTTCTATTTCAATATCTTTTTCAAGCTCGTTAGTTTCTTCTAACGATATCATTTCATAAACTTGTTGTCTAAAATTTTGAGGTTCATCATCTAACATATTCAAAAAATACATTTTATAATAATAAGGGAGAGGAGGAACATTTTCCTCAATAAGTTTATTAAAAACTTTTCTTGCAAATTCTTCTAATGGAGATGATGGCTGACCTGAATTATTTGCATCATCTCCTGAGTCAAATGACATTTTTTCTTCATGTTCTCCTATCATTGCGCACCTCTTTTTTTAAGAATATCATCAATTAATCCGTATTTTTTAGCTTCTTCTGCACTCATAAAAAAATCTCTTTCAGTGTCTTTTTCTATTTTTTTAATACTCTGTCCGGTGTTTTCGGATAAAATTTTGTTAAGTTCTTTTTTCATTCTAAGAATTTCTTTAGCATGAATTTCTATATCCGTCGCTTGACCTTGCGTTCCACCGAGAGGTTGATGTATCATAATTCTTGCATGAGGAAGCGCAAATCTTTTACCTTTTACTCCGCTAGAGAGTAAAAACGCCCCCATACTTGCAGCTTGTCCCATACAAATGGTTACTACGTCGGGTTTGATATAATTCATAGTATCATAAATTGCAAACCCGCTTGTAACCACTCCTCCAGGTGAATTGACATATAAATAAATATCTTTTTCCGGATTTTCGGCTTCTAAAAAAAGCATTTGAGCCACAATTATGCTTGCTACATGATCGTTTATTTCACCTTGTAGCATTATAATTCTATCTTTAAGAAGGCGAGAATATATATCGTAAGCCCTCTCACCTCTTCCTGTTTTTTCAATAACGGTAGGAATTAAAATACTCATTAATTACCTTTTACTTTATCCTCTAATAATTTATTTAGAAGTTTTTCTTCGATTAAATTCATTTTAATTACCGGTAAAAGATTGTTTTCTTGATAGTACTTTATCACATCTTGAGGATTTTGTCCTTGCATAATCGCTTCATAATATAAAATTTGAGTAAGTTCTTGATCGCTTACGTCAATTCCCTCTTTTTTGGCAATAGCGTCAATAATAAACGTAAGTTTCACTCTGTCTTTTGCTTCCGGTAATAATTTTTCTTTTAATTCTTTAATTTTATCCGGATTTTCTTGAATTTCTTTAAGTTCCGCCGGCGTCATTTTAGAAGCTTCGCTATTTATCATAATTTCCACCTCTTTTTCAACAACGCTTTGCGGAATATCGATTTCATATTTTTTTACGAGACATTCGAGAATTTCCTCTTTCTTAGGAGCAAAAACTTCGGCTTGTTTTGAGTTTCGGATTGATTCTTTTATTGTTTTTTTAAGTTCGTCTAACGTCGCATCTTCTTTTGACATATATTTTTTGGCAAGTTCGTCATTTATTTCAGCAGGAATTTTTTCTTGAATTTCTTGCAATGTTATATCGAATTCCGCCTCTTTACCGGCTATTTCTTTCGCACCGTAATTTTCAGGGAAAGTTACTTTGATTTTTTTGCTTTCTCCTACTTTCATATCTATTAATTGCTCTTCAAATCCCGGAATAAAAGAATTGCTTCCGATTTCCAAAGGATACGCTTCGGCGCTTCCGTTTTTCATTTTTTCACCGTCTATATAACCGGTAAAATCAATAACTCCGATAAGCCCTTCTTTTAATATTTTCTTTCTCGAAACTTTAGTTTCGGCTTGAGATTCGGCGATTTTTTTGATTTCTTCTTCAACTTCTTCATCAGTTACTTCAGGAACTTCCACTTCAGGAACACACTCTTTATATTCTTCACCCACTTCGATTTCCGGTCTTGTGAAAATTTTAATTTCAACTTCGATTTTATCGTCTTTTTTATCAAATTTAGTTACTTCAGGGTCGGCTATCATTTCATTAACGCCTAATTCTTTCACGCCTTTATCTAAAACCTCTCTTATTACTTCGCCGATTGCATCTCGTTCGATATCCGAAGCATACATTTTCTTAACAAGTTTTACGGGAACTTTCCCTGGTCTAAACCCTTGAATTTTGGCTTTTTTTGCAATTTCTTTTGCAATTTTGTCTTTTTTAGCCTCTAAGTCTTGATTTTTAATCTCAGCTTTGATTATACTATTAGCAGAATCAATTTTTTTAACGTCTAACATCCAAATCCTTTTTTTAAAAGGTATAATACCAAAAATTTTAAAGGATAACAATGAATGTCGATTTGGAAAAACTTAAACTTGCCGCAAAATTAATTATCGAAGCGATAGGAGAGGATAAAAATAGAGAAGGTTTAATCAAAACTCCGAGAAGAGTAGCGAAAAGTTTCGAATATATATGTAGCGGATATTTTAAGGACCCCAAAGTCGTCTTAAACGATGCACTTTTCGAATCTACAAACAATGAAATGGTTGTTGTCAGAAATATAGAATTTTATTCGTTATGCGAACATCATATATTACCTTTTTTCGGAAGAGTCAATGTCGCATATATTCCCGACAAAAAAGTCGTAGGACTTAGCAAAATTCCGAGAATGGTAAACATATTTGCAAGAAGACTCCAAATCCAAGAACAACTAACCGAACAAATCGCCGATGCGATAATGGAAGTAGTCCAACCCAAAGGCGTAGGAGTGGTTATTCATGCAAGACATATGTGTATGGAAATGAGAGGAGTTGAAACAAAATATTCTTACACTTCAAGCAGTGCTTTAAGAGGTATATTTCTTGAAGAAAAAACAAGGGAAGAGTTTTTCAACATTATTAATACACCTGTTCAAATGCACTTTTGAGAACGGAGAGGAGGTGAAAATGTGAAAATGGTGAAAAATGGAAAATATTACAATTAAAAATGGAATTAATTTTGAGTTTTGAATTAAATTAAATAGGAGAATAAAAAAATGAAGAATGTTACGATAAGAAACACTATTTTCGCTTTCAAAAAACAAACACCCAAAAACAACAATTCAAAATCACCCACTTTCACGTTCGGAAAACCGAAAACCGAAAACCGAAAACTGAAAACGGATTTCACCCTTTTTCACCTTTTTCACCATTTTCACATTTTCACCATTTTCACCATTTTCACATTTTCACTAAAGGAAACTTAAATGGCGTTAAGTAGCATAAAAAACAAAATCGGCAAAAAACCTCTTTCGAAACCTTTCGGAATCGTTAAAAAAATAAATCCCACCAATTTGGTAGCGATAGGATTAAATCCCTCGATAGGAGATATTGTTCGAATATGTTCGAATAGTCATGAAATACTCGGAATGGTTACGGCATTGGATGAAAATATGTTTATCGTAACGCCTTTTTCTTTTCTTGAAGGATTTAAAATAGGAGACAAAATCTATATCGACGAAAATGGAATGCAAATTCCCGTAGGAGAAAATTTACTCGGCAGAGTAGTTGATCCTTTTATGAATCCTATCGACGGGAAAGGGGATATACTTTTTAACGCTAGAGCGCCTATTATGACAAAACCCATTTCACCTATGCAAAGAGGAGTAATTAATGAAGTTTTCGAAACGAAAGTAAAAGCTATAGACGGACTTTTGACATGCGGTAAAGGTCAAAAACTCGGGATTTTCGCAGGAAGCGGGGTTGGGAAATCGACTCTTATGAGTATGATAGTCAAAGGCGCAAGCGCCGAAATTAAGGTAATTGCATTAATAGGAGAGCGCGGACGGGAAATTCCCGAATTTATAGAACATAATCTTGGAGGAGATTTAACAAATACCGTAATAGTCGTAGCGACAAGCGACGATAGCGCACTTATGAGAAAATACGGAGCTTTTAGCGCTATGGCGGTAGCTGAATACTTTAAAAACCAAGGAAAAGACGTTTTATTTTTAATGGACAGCGTTACACGTTTTGCAATGGCGCAAAGGGAAATAGGACTTGCAATGGGAGAGCCTCCGACGTCAAAAGGTTATCCGCCAAGCGCTATTATGCTTTTACCTCAACTGATGGAAAGAGCGGGAAAAGAAAAAAACAAAGGCTCCATTACCGCATTTTTTACCGTTTTGGTAGAAGGGGACGATACAAGCGCCGATCCTATCGCCGATCAAGCGCGCTCCATTCTTGATGGACATTTTATATTAAGCAGAGAACTTACCGATAACGGTATTTATCCTCCTATAAATATATTAAATTCCGCAAGCAGGGTTATGAGTAACGTCGTTTCACCCGAACATCTTCAAAAAGCCCATAAATTCAAAAAATTATATTCGTTATTAAAAGAAAACGAAGTTTTAATAAGAATAGGAGCGTATCAAAAAGGAATTGACTCCGAACTCGATGAAGCAATAAACAAAAAAGATGCTATGAACGAATTTTTAAAACAATCTCCGAGCAATTTAGTTTCGTTTCAAGAAACGCTTAATATTCTAAATAATATAATAAGGTAAATATAAAATGGAAAAAATTGCACATGATCAAATTTTCATCTTTGATAAACGACTTTGGTAGCGGTTATAATGTATAAAGAAAAATTGTTTATGTCAATCAAAAATTTTAAGAATTGTTAAGCTTTAATAAAAAAATTTTCAACTTTCATACCTAAATCCAAGCAAGTTTGCAGTTATGTTTTGCAATGTTGAGATTATAATACCATTACCAAAAAAACTTCTTACAATTTTCACACTTTCACATTTTCACCACTTTCACATTTTCACCACTTTCACATTTTCACATTTTCACCACTTTCACCAAAACTTACAAATAGTGAAAACAGTGAAAATGTCAGATT
>CAYSKX010000016.1:0-9048 GCA_964431845.1 uncultured Nautiliales bacterium
TAAGAGGTAGAAAATTTTTTTGCGTAAGGTCAGTTAAATAATATTAACGGTAGAAGTCAATATAGGTTGCCTCCAAAACCTGTGTTGTTTGGATGTGATTCACATTCATTTGAAATCTTAGATAAAAAACTTGGAAAATCATTTGAGGAAAGAAATGAACAAAACAAAATTACTGATTATGCTGAAATCACTTGGATAAAAGCAGATCTTACTTTTGAAGGATTAAAGCAAATTATTTATGAACCTGAGGATAGAGTTAAGATACAAGAAGAAAAACCTGAACAAAAAAACCGTATAATTTGATTGATTATGTGCAATTTAAGGATTCCAATAATTTTTTTACAAATGAAAAAATTTTATTAAATCAAAATTTAAATGTAATAATTGGTGGAAAATCAACAGGAAAATCTATTTTATTAAGAGAGATAGCAAGAACTATAAATCCTGATGAAGCAAAAAGAAGATTAAAAGAAGCTAAATTAAAAGATTATGAAGTTTATGAAAAAATAAAACCTTAACAGATGATTTTATTGTAAAATGGATTGATGGGAAGGAAGACAAAAGAAATGATGGAGATAAAGAATATAGGAAAATTATATATTCCTCAATCTTATTTGAATAGATTAGTTGATAAAGAAGAAGAACAAAGTCCAATTGATAAATTAGTAGAAGGTAAAAAATGGAACTATTAAAACAATTGCGCGATATAAAACCGAACGAGCAAATAATAGATTATCAATTTTATATTTTTATAGCTTTAATTGTTTTATTTGTTATCGGGATTGTTTTTTTGATTGTTAGATTTTTAAAAAAGAAAAAGCAAAATCCTTATTTGATAAAATTAAAAAATCTTGATTTTAACGACTCTAAAAAAACGGCTTATGAGTTTTGTAAATATGCAAAAGTATTTATCACCGAAGAAAACGAACAATTATATAACGAACTATATAAAGATCTTGAAAAATACAAATACAAAAAAGTCGTCGATAATTTAAGCGAAGAGGTTATTATAAAAATAAAAAATTTCATAGAAGGGATCAAATGAGTTTCGAATATCCCGTTTTTTTGATTATTCCCGTTATTTATTTGATAATAAAATATTTTTTTGATAGCGAAAACGATAGGATTGTATTTCCCAATGCCGGGTTTTTCGCTAAGTCAAAAGAACGTTTTTCGATTCTTGAATTTTTGATTGTTTTGTTTTTGTCTTTTGCGCTTGCATCTCCTGTAAAAAACAAAATCATAGCCGATATTTACAAAAAAGGATACAATATCGTAATAGCGCTTGATACGAGCGGGTCAATGGCGGAATTTAACAAAATAGACGCCGCAAAAGCCGTAAGCTTGGATTTTGCCAAAAAACGCAAAAACGATGCCTTAGGGCTTGTAGTATTCGGAAATATAGCATATATCGCTTCTCCTTTGACATTCGATAAAAAAACGTTCAAAGATATTCTAAGCCGAATATTCGTATCTATCGCCGGAGGAAAAACGGCAATTTACGACGCTTTGTTTTTATCCTCAAATCTTTTCAAAAACATTCAAGGAGAAAAAATAATTATCTTATTAACCGACGGAATGGATAATATGAGTATTACTCCGCTTGATGTAGCAATAAAAAAACTAAAAAAAGAGCATATAAAAGTTTTTGCCGTAGGAATAGGAGGAGATACCGATATAGCCGCATTAAGAAAAATATCAAAAAGCACGGGAGGAAAGTTTTATATAGCAAATTCCCTTGCCGATTTGAAACGTATCTATAACGACATAAATAAACTCACCAAATCAAAAATCAAATCCAATAGTCGAATATTAAATACCTATTATTATCAATATCCTTTAATTATAGCGCTGATACTGTTTGTAATATATTTATATCAATATAGGAAAAGCATATGGAATTTTTAAATATTTATGCGTTTTTGTGTTTGTTTGTATTGCCTTTTGTGTATCGCATGAAAAATAAAAATTTGCCCTTTAGTAAAGAAATTGCAAAAAAAATAACATTAAAAGGCAAAATTTTCAAAAAAACGAAATTTTATTTATTAATGCTTGCTTTTACGTTATTTGTAACGGCACTTGCACGTCCTATTATTTCAAACGGATATATTACGCTAAAAGCGCCTATGCAAAATATCGTAATAGCGCTTGATATAAGCTACGACGCCGACGAAAAGGATTTGTATCCGAATAGATTTGAATTTGCTAAAACGAAAATAAAAAAACTCTTACAACTGCTTCATTCTCAAAATACGGCGATAATATTGTTTGATAAGCGCGTTTTTCTTTTGTCCCCTCCGAGTAAAGATTACGAATCGTTAATATATTTGCTTGAACATACCGATATTAAAGAACTAAAAAGAACACCCTCAAGCGATATTTCGAATGCAATAACATCAGCCGAAAATCTTGTCAAAAATCCCAAAATTATAATATTTACTTATAAACCTTATATTCCAAAAAACCAAAACGTATTCGTTTACTTTTGCGCAAAATCCGAAATAAACGACAAACATGTCTTTAACGCACAATACACCGACGAAAACTTAAAAGATTTAATAAAAAACATAACCTCATCGAAAACCCGAAAAATAAAAATAAAAGACAAAAAAGAGCTTTTTTATTATCCTCTTGGTATGGGGATATTGATTTTGATGTTTGTTATATTTTTTCCTATTAGGAGAATTAAATGAAAAAGATATTTTTAATAACATTTATATTCATACTAAATCTATCGGCGTTTGATTATTTTATTATTAAAAAAGCTGACGAATATTATAAAAACAAACAATTCTTAAAAGCCGCAAAGGAGTATTTGAAACTTAACTCTCAAAAAGCGCTTTATAATGCGGCAAACAGTTATTATAAAGCGGGAGAATATAAAAAGGCTATAAAACTTTATAATAAAATAAGCGATAAAAATTTACAATTTCAAAAACACTACAATCTCGGCAACGCTTACGCTTTAGAGCGTCAATATAAAAAAGCTATCGAAGAATACGAAAAAGCACTCAAAATCAAAAAAGACAAAGACGCCGAATATAACATGAAACTTATAAAAAAACTATTGCAAAAAAAACAAAAAAACACCTCGAATAAAAACAAAAACAAACAAAAAAACAAACAAAATCAAAAAACCCGTAGCGGCAAAAATAATAATCATAAAAAAAGCAACAAACACCCTCAAAACAAAAAAACTAATAACAACAAACAAAAAAACAACCCTAAGCAAAAAAACAAAAAACAAAAACAAATCAAAAACCCGCAAAAAGCAAATAAAAACCAAAAACCCTTTAAAGAAAAAATAGATAAAAAGAATTTCGCAAAAACAAAAGAGCTAAACACAAGCGATATTAGAATGAAATTTTATGAAAAACAGTTAAAATCGCTTAAATTCAACACTCTACTAATCCCACTAAAAGGAAGCGAATGAAAAAATTTATTTTATTGATGTTGCCGTTTATTTTACTTGCGTTTGTAAAGGTAAGCGTTAACAAACAAACGGTTTATCCCGGCGAAGAAGTCGAATTTGTCATCGAAGCCGAAGGAAATAACGTCGTTTTTCCGGATATTCAAAATATCGGAGGTTTTGAAGTTAGAGGCAGCGCACTTTCTCAAAACATCACCATACTAAACGGCAATATGCACAAAAGTATCTCTAAAAGCTATATATTTTTTCCGACCAAAAGCGTAACAATTCCTTCGTTTAGCGTAACAATAGATTCCAAAACATACAAAACAAAACCAATAAAAATCACCGTTACAAAACCGAAAGAAAGTAAAAACCCCGACTTTAAAATAAAACTATCAATCAATAAAAACAAAACTTTCATAGGAGAAAGTCTTATTTTTAAAATCAAATTTTTTCAAAAACAAAACACCTCCGCACAAAGCATAGAAATACAAAAACCGAATTTCAATGATTTTCTCACCAAACAAATATCCAAAAAAAAATTTAACGAAAACGGATTTAATATAACCGAATATACCTTTTTGCTAATCCCTCAAAAAGCCGGAAATTATAAAATAGGTCCAATTCATGCAAAAATAGGTTATTTAACCTCTAAAAAAACACCTTTTAACGACCCGTTTTTTAATTTTACGGCGGCGTCGCTTAAATGGATAAATATTTTCTCAAACGAAATAAATATAAGCGTATCTCCTATTGCGCAAAACAGCGTTTACGGAACGTTTAAGGCTACTTTACAAGCTGACAAAACCGAAATAAATGCAAACGAACCGGTAAAAATAACGCTCACCGTAAAAGGCTGCGGGGATTTTTACGATTTGCCCGATTTTAAATTAAACATAAAAAACGCAACTATTTACGAAAATCCCCACAAAATAAACACTTACGTAAAAAACAACACCCTATGCGGAAGTTACGTAAAAGATTTTACCGTTATTTCGAATCAAAACATACCGATAGAACCTATAGAATTTCAAGCTTTTAATAATAACGAAGTTAAAACAATCCGCACAAACAAACTCTTTATAACCGTTCGCAATCAACAAAAACAAAAACCTCTCACTGCTCCGACAATAGTAAAAGAAAAAATCGTTTATAAAAAAGAGATTAATTATGTTATGTTGTTTTTGGTATTCGTAATAGGAATAATACTCGGTATATTGTTTACATATTTCATAAAACTAAAAACCCCTCAAAACGACGATATCATCAAAAAAATAAAAAAAGCCGACGAAAAAGAGCTTTTTAATATCTTGCTTGCATACTCAAATCACCCGAAAATCGAAAAAATTCTAAAAAATCTCGAAGAAAACATATATTGCAACAAAAATCATAAAATAAACAAAAAAGAGGTAATAAAGATTATTAAGGAATTGTGAATTACGAATTAAAATAGTCGGGATAGCTGGCTAAAAAAGAGGGTAATTTATTTTAAATTTTAATGCTGTTTATTATTTGCTATTTGTTATATATTGTATAATTAGCAAAAAAAAGGTATAAATTGAAGGTTTTTATTTTTTTGTTTTTTTTTATAAATATGTTTGCATTAGAAATTAACGTAGATTATTCTAGAGATAAATTTTCATACGAAATATTGACAATGAAAAATGATGAAGCTTTTTTATGCATTCGAAATAAAAATATTGTAAAGTGTAAATTTGAAAAAATGCCTTCAACTCCGGTATTCAAAACCAATACTATATTTTTCGATATAACCCCCGTTTTTAAAAACAAAAAATTTTATATAATCATAAAAATAAAAGAAAATTTTATATTAAAATCTTTTGAAGATGATATATATAATAATGTTGTAATGGGAATAGATTATAAAAAAGCAAAAAAATGGACGATAATAGCTGGTAAAAAAATACCTTTTATAAATACGAAATCTGCGAATGGATTGAATTTTTATTTTATAAATTCTCCGAAAATTTATATTGGCACTATTGATGAAAACGGAAATCCTATTAATATCAATAATCAATCAAAAGACGTTGTTAAATATTTCGAAATAAAACATGCTTACGAAAGAGGAAAAGAAGTATTGGAAAAAATAGATAAATTTGTTGAAAATTTTCCGAATTCGGTATTTGTTCCCGATATGGAATATTTGAAAATTAAAATTTTAGATAAACAAAACAAACCGGATGAAGTGATAAATTTTGCTAAAAAATGGATAAAAAAATATGCTTTTAATGAAAATTTACCTAAGGTATTGCTTATGATTGCTAAAAATTATACAAAACTCGGATTTATGACGGATGCGAGTTATTTTTATCAACGAATAATTATGGAATATTCTAATAGTGAAGAAGCTTATTTTGCAATGATTTATTGGGCTGATCAGATGTATATTACGGGAGAATCCGAAAAAGCTCTTAAACTTTATAAAAAGGCACTTTATTCTACAAAAAATATTGATATCGCTTCTCTTGCGGCTATGAGATTGGCACAAAGATATATGGATAAAGGTAACATTAAAACGGCTTTCGAATATTATAAGCGCGTATATCTTGCTAACAAAGATTTTATATTAAAAGACAAACAAAAAGCTTTCGAACTTGCAAAAACATTAGCTTCTCATCAATTGTATTCTTTATCGATTCAAATAGGGCAAGATTTGCTTAAAGGACTCAAAAAATTGGATGATTTATACGAACCGATAGAATATCATCTTGCACTTTGGTCATATGAAGCGGGCAATTTCGAAAAAGCAAATTATTGGATAAATGAATATTTAAGTAAATTTCCATATGGTAATTATAGCGATCAACTTAAAGAGCTTAGAGATAAAGTTTTGTTCGAAGTGAATGATGAAAATATAACAAATAGACTTAAAAAAATAGATAAAATACTAACAAAATACAAAGGAGAAGAGATAGCTAAGAAAGCATTTTATAAAAAAATCATGCTTTTATATAAGCTCAAAAAATATGAAGAAATTTTAAAACTTTCTGACAAAATAAAAAAATTGGATAATAAATATATGAAAAATAAAAAGAAATTTTTACAAACGGTTGCAAAAGAATATGCTATAAGGCTTTTAAGTAACAACAAATGTCAAAAAGCTGTCGAAATAGTTAAAAAATATAAAATTACTCTTGATAAAAAATACGATATACCTTTGTATAAATGTGCGGTTTATAGTAGAAATTATGATTTGGCATCCGTAATATGTAATAAATATCTTAATTCCTTAGATGATAAAATATTCATAGAGTGGATTAAAAGAAAAATAAATGCCCTTGAGGGGTTAAGGGATTATAAAGGTGTAGTGGTTGCAGTGGATGATTTGTGTAGAGTTTTAAAAAACAATTGTTTCGAATGGCAATTAAAAAAATTTTTTGCTTTATGGAAACTTAGGAGATTTAAAGAATCTATAAAAACGGCTAAAATATTAGAAAAAACAAAAGATATTAGAAATTGCGACGCTTTTATCAAAATAATAAATTATGCTTTGGAAAATAACGATAATTTAACGGCAACTCTTTATGCAAAAAAAATTATAGATTTACAAAATAAATTTAAAGCATATCCGTATTCTCCGTTTGTAGAATTTACATATGCTAAATATTCTCAAAATAAAAAAGAAGCCATTAAAGTTTTGCAAAACATAATTAAAAAAGTAAAAGGAGAAAATAAAGCGAGAGCTTATTATATGTTGGCGAATTTAACGAATGAGAAAAAATATATCAATAAATGTATAGATGTAAATAATTCTAAATTATGGAAAAATTTATGCAAAGACGCTTTGAGGTTATTTGAGTAACAAATTATACCAAAAAACAAAACAAATCTGACATTTTCACCATTTTCACTATTTGTAAGTTTTGGTGAAAGTGGTGAAAATGTGAAAGTATGAAAGTGTAAAAATTGTAAGAAGTTTTTGGTAATGGTATTAGAATTTAAGGCGCTTTGCTTTGGTATTATAGTGTCGAAAACGAAAAACAAGAAAATATATTATTAAATCTCGGGGTTACGAAAGTACAAGGTTATTTGCGTTCGAAACCTTTTACAAAAGAGCAATTAATTGAATTTTTGCAAAAAATTTAATATTATTCGATAAAAAATTGAAGGAATATAATGAATTGGACAAAAAGTAGTTGGAGAAATAAACCTATTAAACAACAGCCCACCTATGAGGATATCGAAAAATTAAAAGCGGTTGAAAAAGAGCTAAGCAAGTATCCGCCTCTTGTTTTTGCGGGAGAAGTTAGGAATTTGAAAAATAAACTATCTTCGGTGTGTAAAGGTGAAGCGTTTTTGCTTCAAGGTGGAGATTGTGCGGAAAGTTTTGCCGAATTTAGCGGTAACAACATAAGAGATATGTTTAAAGTTATAATGCAAATGGCGGTTGTATTGACGTTTGCGGGAGGATTGCCTGTCGTAAAAATAGGCAGAATTGCGGGACAGTTTGCAAAACCGAGAAGTAGCGATTATGAAGAAAAAAACGGTATCAAACTTCCAAGTTACAGAGGCGATATTATAAATTCTATCGAATTTACCCCGGAGGCGAGAAAAGCTGATCCTGAAAGAATGTTAAAAGCTTACAATCAGTCGGCAGCTACTATGAACTTATTAAGAGCGTTTGCAAGAGGAGGAATGGCGGATCTTAGAAAAATACATAAATGGACGCTTGATTTTGTTCAAGAATCTCCAGAAGGACATAAATTCGAAGAATTAGCCGATAGAATTACCGAAACGCTAAAATTTATCAAAGCTATAGGAATTACACCAGAAAATACTCCGAGTTTAAGAGAAACTATTCTTTATACTTCTCATGAAGCTCTTCTTTTGAATTACGAAGAAGCGCTCACAAGAGAAGATTCTCTAACGGGCGAATGGTATGACTGTTCAGCGCATATGCTTTGGATAGGAGATAGAACAAGAGGGGTTGATGAAGCGCATGTCGAATTTTTAAGAGGCGTAAAAAATCCTATAGGAGTAAAAGCCGGACCTACTATGACGGCTGATGGCTTACTTGAAATTATTGAAAAACTAAATCCCGAAAATGAACCCGGAAGACTTAACGTAATCGTTAGAATGGGTGCCGATAAAATAGAAAAAGAATTCCCTAAACTCCTAAAAGCCGTTAAAGAAGCCGGCAAAAATATCGTTTGGAGTATTGATCCTATGCATGGCAATACGATTAAAACTTCAAGCAATATCAAAACAAGAGAATTTAACGAAATATTAAGAGAAGTAAAAGGATATTTCAAAGTTCATGAAAGTTTTGGAACGTTTCCGGGAGGAGTGCATCTCGAAATGACCGGAAGAGACGTTACGGAGTGTATAGGAGGCTCTTATGCCATTAGCGAAAAAGATTTAGGAAAAAGCTACGATACGCATTGTGACCCTAGGCTTAATGCAAAACAAGCGCTTGAGCTTGCGTTTTTAATCGCCGATCTGTTAAAAAAGGCTATTAATAAAAATCCGGAGCTTTAATAATAGAAATTGATATTTAACTAAGGAGTTTATATTGTATTGTGTAACTATTCAAGAAGCTTCGGATATAGCTACAAATATATTAAATAAAAAGTTACACAATCAAATTAAACTGTCCCCCCTCTTTTTTTTAT
>CAYSKX010000017.1:0-6852 GCA_964431845.1 uncultured Nautiliales bacterium
CTTCTTACCCTTTTTGGTGTAAGATGTTTGGATAATTTATTATACAAGAGGAAAATTTAATGAAAATATTGAAGAAGTTAAAAGCCCTTTTAATCTTTATAAACATTTCATTAATCTAAGCGGGGATGTGTATACCAACTTTTTAAAAGCGCCTCTTTTTAAAGAAGCGGCATGGAATTTCGATTCGCTAGACGTTTTCAATAAAGAAGAATATATAAAAGTGTATGGAGAAAATCCCTATCTTGCCGTTCAAGTTATAATCCCCGGAATTAGCGAAGTGTATCCGATAGAAGATATGATTTATAATAATATCAATCAGGGAAAATTATATTATAGAGATAAAATACTAAATTACGAAAAATATCCGAAAAACGAAATTTATGAAATAATAGACGAGCTTAAATACTCTTTCGCAACGGAAATAGGAGCATTGATAGGCGTAAGATTTAATAAATTCGTTTTTGCCGATGATTTCGAATACTGTTACACGCACAACCAAAAGCCTAAATTTTCGCAAACGTATATTAATATAGTTAATTTAGGGTTGAGGTTTTAGGATTTAGGATTGAGAAATATCTAAAACCTACAAGCGAAGCGAACTAAAACCTAAATCCTAAACCCTATCAATAGGAGGATTTTTCACATGAGATTTGACAGATGTAAAAAACTCTTTTCAAAATTCGAGCGTTTGAAAGATCTTAAAATTTTAATTTGCGGAGTCGGAGGTGTGGGAGGATATGCGCTTGATTGTCTTTATCGTTCGGGAGTTAAAGATATAACGATAATTGATTATGATATTTTTGATATAACAAATCAAAACCGACAAATCGGAAGCGAATATCAAGGCGAAAAAAAAGTAGCCGTTTTATCAAGACTTTATAAAGAAATTACTCCTATTGATATGAAACTAACTACGGAAAATATTAAAAACTTGGATTTTAATAAATACGATGTCGTAATAGATGCTATTGACGACTTAAGTGCAAAAATCGCACTTATTAAAAAAGTTCATCCGAAAATCATCTCTTCTATGGGAGCGGCAAAAAGAATAGACCCTACCAAAATAAAAATTGATAGCATTTGGAAAACAAACACTGACCCGTTAGCCAAAAAAGTTCGCGACAAATTAAAAAAAGAAAACTTCAAAGGCGATTTCAAAGCAATATATTCTACAGAAAAACCCAAAAATTCGGAAATGGGTAGTTTTGTAGGCGTTACGGGCACATTCGGATTTGTTCTGTGTTATGAAGTATTAAAAGATTTCGTTTAAATATTTTTTAGATATATTAATCATCCGTAATATATAATGTTAAAGCATCCGCAAGCAAGAAATCATAAGAATATATTTTATCGTTTTTTTTATAAAGTTTATTTTCTTTGATTAAAATTTCAACTCTTCTCTTTTCTTGATCATTTAAAATACTTTTATCAAACCCTACAATAGATCGAAGCCCTAGAAAAATTTTTTCTTTTTTTATATCTTCCTCACTTAAATATTCAAGCTCATATTTACTTGGATTTTTTATATATTCATATACATTATTTTTTGTATAATACCTTATACTTTTCATTTTACATTTTTCACTTTTCACTTTTTTAAATCCTACCGCTCCCGCACCTATACCGATATATTCATCCCCTTCCCAATATCCAAGATTATGAATACAAGGTTTTCCGAAATTCGATATTTCGTATTGAGTAAATTTTTCTTTTATTTTTTCAATAAAGCTTATTTCAAGTTCTTCGTCGTTTTTTCTTTTTGAATAATCGTTTTGCCATTTAGTGTTTTTTTCTATTGTCAAAGAATATGCGCTAATATGATTAATAGGTAAGGAAAAAGCCATTTTTAAATCGTTTTGGAGCAATTCTTTCGTATCTATAGCGGTTGAATATATCAAATCCGCATTTATATTTTCAAATCCGACTTTGTAAGCGTTTTCGATAACTTTTGTCGCTTGAGAGGGAGAATGGTTTCTGTTTAAAAATTTTAGCTTTTTATCATCAAAGCTTTGAACTCCGAAACTAATTCTATTTACTCCGATTTTTTTTATCTCTTTTAACCATTCGTTTGAAACAATTGGATTGCATTCAATAGTAATTTCCTTAGTGTTTTTTAAATAAGGAGCGAGTAAATTAAAAAGCTTTTCGTAAAAATCGATACTCATAACCGACGGAGTGCCGCCTCCTATAAAAAGCGTTTTGAATTGCATATTTAACGAAACGTCATGTAAAAATTGTTTTTTAAGTGCGCTAAAATACTCTTTTTTTAAATGATTGATATCGGTATATGAATTAAATGCGCAATAATTACATTTGCTATCGCAAAAAGGGATATGTATGTATAATAATTGAGAATTGAGAATTGAGAATTGAGAATTATTTAATTTTGTTTTTGAATTTTTCTTATACATTTCCCATTCTCCATTCTCCATTCTCAATTTATTCGTTATAATTTTACTAAAAAAAGGTGATGTTTTGAAAAAATATAGGCCTAATGTCGCGGCAGTTGTTCTTTCTTCAAAATATCCCGAAAAAGTGGAAATATTAATTGCAAAAAGAAACGACGTAGATGCGTGGCAATTTCCGCAAGGTGGAATAGACGAAGGAGAGAGCGCTAAAAAAGCTTTGCTTAGAGAGCTAAAAGAAGAAATAGGAACGGATGATATTGAAGTATTGGCTGAAATGCCCGAATGGCAAAAGTATGATTTTCCAAAAAAAGTAGCAAAAAAAATGTATCCGTTTGACGGACAAAAACAAAAGTATTTTCTCGTTAAATTAAAACCGAACGCAAAGATAAACTTAAATACCGAAATACCGGAATTTGAAGACTATAAATTCGTAAGCGTTCAAGAAGTTTTCGAATATGTAAAATCTTTCAAAAGACCGGTTTATAAGATTGTGCTTGATTATTTTAAGAAAGAGGGATACCTGTAAATAAGCTTAAAGCTTAAAGCTCAAAGCAAAAAGCTAAATAGGTTTATAAATTTAACATATTGGCTTTAAGCTTTCAGCTTTTAGCGACCACGAAGTGGTCATATATGGCGTTTGCGAAGCAAACATGAAAAAAAGGAGATAAATGTTAGTAGTTCAAAAATTCGGTGGGACGAGTGTTGGGGATTTGGATAGAATACAAAACGTTGCAAATATAGTAAAAGAATATGCCGATAAGGGCAATCAAGTAGTGGTTGTGGTTTCCGCAATGGCGGGAGAGACGAATAAATTACTTGAATATGCTAATCATTTTAGTCCGACTCCGCCTCAAAGGGAAGTTGATTTATTAGTAAGTAGCGGAGAGAGGGTTACGAGTGCGCTTTTAAGTATAGCGCTTCAAGCGATGGGAAAAGATGCCGTCGCTTTAACGGGCAGACAAGCCGGGATTAAAACTACAAGCGATCATACAAAAGCGCGAATAATGGATATAGACCCGGCTAAAATGCAAAAACATTTAAACGAAGGAAAGATCGTAATTATTGCGGGATTTCAGGGTATTAACGAAAATGGCGACGTTACTACACTAGGACGCGGAGGAAGTGATTTAACGGCCGTCGCAATTGCGGGAGCGCTAAATGCCGACAAATGCGAAATTTATACCGACGTAGACGGCATTTATACGACTGATCCAAGAATTGAGCCCAAAGCTAAAAAAATAAATACGATAAGCTATGACGAAATGCTCGAACTTGCAAGTTTAGGAGCGAAAGTTATGCAATCGCGCTCAGTCGAACTTGCAAAAAAATTAAACGTCGATATTGAAGTAAAATCATCTTTCAAACCTGAAATAAAAGGAACATTAATTACAAAGGAGACACCTGATATGGAAAAAGTATTAGTTAGCGGAATAGCACTTGATAAAAATCAAGCAAGAGTTAGTATTTTCGGAGTGGAAGACAGACCCGGAATTAGTGCCGAAATTTTTTCTAAATTAGCCGATAAAAATATCAACGTAGATATGATTGTGCAAAACGTCGGCAAAGATTCAAAAGCGAATCTTACGTTTACCGTTCCTCAAACGGAACTTGAATTGACAAAAGAAGTGTTAAAAGAATACGAGCAAAATTCCGAATCGATAGAATATGACGACAGCATTGCAAAAGTAAGCGTTGTAGGGGTAGGTATGAAATCTCATAGCGGAGTGGCGGCAAGTGCGTTTAAAACCTTAGCAGCGGAAAATATAAATATTTTAATGATTTCCACAAGTGAAATTAAAATATCTATGGTAATAAACGAAAAATACGGAGAATTGGCGGTTAGAGCCTTACATAAAGCATATCAGTTGGATAAATGATGGATATAAATCATTTTACATTAAAGCTAATTAGAGATAAAAATATAAAATGGATGGAAGAAAAGAGGCTTGAATGGGTGCCGCTTGCGAGTGATTTTATATCGAATGTTATTGAAGGCAAAACGGTTCTTTTGATAACGGATTATAAACGCAAATGGTTTAGCGATTATATAATCAATAAAATAAACAACTTTCAAGATTTCAAGCCTTCTTTTATTCCAATATACGATTTGCAAAATATAGTCCCTCAGCTTGAATACGCAAGGACTAAAGAGCATTATGATATGATAGAAGATATGCTAAGTATCAGTTTTAACGATAATTATATTTTTTGGTATATAGGAGTGGAAACACCCAAACTCAGATTTGCAAGAAACAAAGCAAATTCTTTTTTTTGGATAATGGATATGGATTTGCATAAAAATTTTTTTCTTAAATCTCTTGATGAAAATCTGGATAAAAAACTTTTGGATTTGGCAGATATTTTAAACGAAACACTAAAAGCAGCAATTTTCGGAGAAGTGGAAATTTAACATATTTGCTTCGCAAATGCATTATCATGTTTGCTGGCGCAAACGCCGAAAGCTAAAAGCCTAAAGCTAAAAGCTTTTTAAGGTATAATTTTTAAGACAATATTGCATATATATTGCTCTAAGCTCTCAGCCTTAAATTATTGGAGGTGACTTTGAGTAAAATAATAATAACCGATAATTTCGAAAAAGCGAAAGAAGAAACGGATTTTGACGAAATAGTAGAAGCGGACGAATTAAAAGTCGATGACGTGACAAAAATCAAAAGCTTAGCATACATAGCCGAAAAGCATAAAAAGACGATACTCATAGCCGCTGAAAAATATTCCGTTATTTCGCAAAACGCATTATTGAAACTTTTAGAAGAGCCTCCGAAAAATATAGATTTTATTTTGCTTGCTAAATCGAAATATTCTTTGCTTGATACTATCAAATCTCGTCTTATTATGGAAAAAAAAGTTTATAATACCGAGCATAAAAGCGAAATTGACATATCATCCGTAACAAACGATAAAATCCTCGAACTCTTAAAAGAAGATTTGGATAATGGTGAAATAAAAGTGTTAATATATAAAATATTAAAAGAAAAACAATTAAACGAAACTCAAATGAAAATCCTAAACGATGCCATAAAAATGATAGAATTAAATATCGACAAAAAAGCGGTATTAGCGCTGATAATGCTTAGTATTAAGGAGAAATTTTGAAAATATATAAACTAAACGTTAATACGAATCTTTGTGCGTTATTTGAAAAAATAGGCGTTGAAAAGCGCGGCATAGAGATTATGCGAAAGAAAAAAAGCGAATTTTTGTTTTATATCAAGGACATCTCTTACGCAGCAGCAAATATATTAAAACAGGACGCTTTAAGTATCGGAGCGGAACTTGCCGTGCCAAAAGAAGCGCCGCTTTGCAAAAAAGATACATTCGATGCGATTTTGTTATGCAATAAAAAACAATTAAAGATTCTTAGCAAAAAAGAACTCTCTCAACCTTTTAAACTCAAAAAGCTTGCGAAAAAACTTGAAAAGTTTATCGATTTACCGAAATTTCCGTTAAAAATTATGGGTATTATAAACACTAATGACGATTCTTTTTTCGAAGGAAGTAGATTTAAAGGAAAAGATGCTCTCAAAGAAATAGAAAACATGATAAAAAACAAAGCCGAAATAATAGATATAGGAGGAGTTTCTTCTAGACCTGGCAGTGAATACGTGGGAGTTAGGGAAGAATTAAGAAGAGTAAAACCTATAATTGATGAAATTTACAAATCCGAAATGTATAAAAACGCAATTTTTAGTATCGATACTTTTGCGCCCGAAGTTTTGGAATACGCACTTGATAGAGGTTTTAAAATCGCAAACGATATAACGGGACTCGAAAACGACGAATATGCTAAAATCGTAGCGAAATATGACGCTAACGTCGTTATAATGCACAAAAAAGGAACTCCTAAAAATATGCAACAAAATCCGTTTTATGAAAACGTTATCTTAGAAGTTGACGAATTTTTTAGCCGAAGAATTGAAAAAGCAAAAAGTTTCGGTATCAAAAATATAATCCTTGACGTAGGAATCGGATTTGGTAAAAGACTTGAAGACAATATCGCTTTAATCAAACACTTAGAGCATTTCTTGCACTTTGGATACGAGCTTTTGATAGGAGCAAGTCGCAAATCGATGATTGATATGATAATGCAAAAATATAACGTCTCGACTAAACCTATCGACCGACTCCCCGGCACGTTAATTTTACATGCCGAAGCCCTTAGAAATGGAGCGAGTATCGTTCGATGTCATGATGTAAAAGAGCATTTTCAGGCGCTTAAAGTTTTATCATGTTTGCTAACGCAAACATGATAAAAGCTAAGGGCTTAGAGCTTTTTATTAAATAGGATTTAGGGTTGAGGATTTAGGATTTAGAAAATATTTAATATATCTAAACCCTTAACTCTAAAACCTAAGTTTGAATTTTTCCGTTTTCCGAATGTAACACCAACTTTAGCCGGTATAAAACGGTGATTAGGATTGAGGAT
>CAYSKX010000017.1:6862-8562 GCA_964431845.1 uncultured Nautiliales bacterium
CAATCCTAAACTATAGGAAATAAAAATGAAAAATCTATACAAAAGACAAATAGAAGTTATCGGAGAGGAAAATCAAAATAAACTAAAAGAAAAAACGGCTCTTATCGTCGGATGCGGTGGGCTTGGAAATATAATAGCCACTACGATAAGTTGTATAGGACTTAAAAAAATATATTTAATCGATTATGATAAAATTGAAATTCACAATATTCATAGACAGTTTCAATTTACTCAAAACGATATAGGTAAAAACAAAAGTGAAGTGTTAAAACAAAAAATAAAAAGATGCAAAAATACTAAAATAGTTTCTTTGTGTGAAAAATTTTCGCAAGATATCGATTTGCAAACGGATTTGATATTTGACGCTACCGATAATTTCGAAACAAGGCTTCAAATAGATAAATTTGCAAAAAAACTAAACATCCCATGGATTTATGCAAGCGTAGAGGAATTGCATGGACAAATAGGCGTATTTAAAAAAACCTCTTTTGAAATATTCGCCACTAAAAACCACAATATAACGGGACAACTGCCTATGATGGTGAATTTGATAGGTTCGATTTCTTCTATGCTCGGAGTAAAGGTTCTTATCAATCAACAAGAAGAGGTTTTTTATTATGTGAACTTTGAAACCGATTTGGAGATTAAAAAATTTAAATTTCAATAAACTCCCATTAATTTAAAAGCAAGCAATCCAAAATATTCATGCAAAGCTTTGTATGAACGAAGCAAACTTCCGAAATTCGGAAACAAATTGAAATAATTATTATTTTCCAAATTATTAAAACCTACAGGTTTGGGAATAATTTTAAAACCGAAATGTTTAAACGCTTTTATCGCTCTTTTCATATGATAAGCAGTAGTAACTAAATATATCTCCTTAGGAATATTAAGTTTTTCAAATAAACGTGCCGTATATTTTGCATTTTCATAAGTATTTAAAGATTTATT
Organism: uncultured Nautiliales bacterium; assembly: GCA_964431845.1. Taxonomy (GTDB): domain Bacteria; phylum Campylobacterota; class Campylobacteria; order Campylobacterales; family Nautiliaceae; genus Nautilia. Next base: position 7,814 of record CAYSKX010000017.1, read on the forward strand.
TTCGTAATATTCTTTTTTTAATTTTAAATTAAATATTTTTTTAATATAATCAATATCTTGTTTTGCGCCTTCACTTTCTTCTCCTTTAGCGCCTCCTCCCGTAAAAATAAAAGGAATGTTTTCTTTTTTTGCAAGCAACATTCCATAGATTTCTCTTTTAAAAGCATCGGGTGAAGCCTTTAAAACATCATATTTATAAACTCCTCCTCCTAATACCACAACAGCCTTAGGTGTAATATCATCACATTCGTAATTATGCTCTAAAGGATAAATTAAAATATTGCTAAAAAATTTAGAAGATAATAATAATAAAAATAATGCAACAAAAAAGAAAAGCATTTTAAATTTTTTTGCATAAAATGCCGATAAAAAAAGCACAAATATAAAAATTCCGGGCGATAAAAAAAGAGATTTAAAAAGTTTGGACACTATATAATACATAAACTATCCTTTCTGATAAAACTTTTTAAAGCAAAATCCATTCCACAAAAAATTAAATTCACAATCATATTTTTAAAAATAATTTTTCGGAGAAACAGCTATAAATATATTTCGTAAACGTAAATTCTTTAAAAATTTGGTTTTATTTTATTTATTCTCCTTTACTTTTCAATACCATCAAATAATAAATCGTAATTATAGGTATTGTTACGTTTAAAACCGTAACGATAATCATCAAAATACCGAGATTTGAATAATCCTGAGGCATAACAACCTGTCCGTTTTCAACAACCCTGCGGCTTACTACA
>CAYSKX010000018.1:0-1866 GCA_964431845.1 uncultured Nautiliales bacterium
TCTCTCAAACCTCATCCCCGTTTGAGGAATGAAAGTATATTACATTTTTTATCTCATGTCAAGGGGTTTTTGTATTTTTTGGAAAATTTTGGGGGATTTATATTTTTATCTTATTTTTTCATCATTTTTCAGCTTTTTATTTCTTCACTTTCCACCATTGCAGCATCGCTTAATTCTTTCGATATTTCTTTTTTAGGCTTAATTCCGGCTTTTTGTTTAAGCAGTTCCACTTGTCTAAGGACGTTGCCTTTGCCGCTTGTGAGTTTGTTTTTGGCACCGTCGAAGGCTTTTTGGGCGTTTTCAAGACTTTTTCCTATTTTTTCGAAATCTTCGCTAAATCCTCTGACTTTATCATATAAACTTTCCGCCGCTTTGACTACTTCGTCTATATTTTTTGCTTGTCTTTCGAATCTCCAGCTACTTTCAATAGCTCTTAAAGAAACGAGAAGTGTCGTAGGAGATACTAAAACCACACGTTTTTTAAACGCATACTCAAAAAGATTCGTATCATGTTCAAGCGCCGACATCAAAGCGTTTTCGATAGGCACGAACATAAAAATAAAATCAAGCGAATTTACTCCTTTTAGATTTTCGTATTTTTTTTCCGCTAAGGTGTCTATGTGGTTTTTGAGTGCTTGAATATGGGCTTTTATAAATGTTTTGTCTTCGGTTTTTATATATTCTTGATATGCGTTAAGCGATGTTTTTGCATCTATTATTACGTCTCTGTTGTTTGGTAAATGAACTATTACGTCGGGGCGGTAGCGGTTGTTTTCGTCATCGTTTAAACTAACTTCCCTTTCAAACTCCCTTCCCTTTTCAAGTCCGCTAAGTTCCAACACTCTTTCTAATACAAGCTCACCCCAATTACCCTGAGTTTTACTCTCTCCTTTTAGCGCTTTTGTCAGATTTTCGGCTTCAAATGAAAGTCTGTGGCTTAATTCTTTTAAATTTTTAAGCTCGTTTTGCAAAGCGCTTATTTTTTCGGCTTCGTCTTTATTTAAAAATTCGATTTTTTCTTTGAATTCTTTCATTTGCGTTTGCAGAGGGTTTAAGATTTGAGAAAGGTTTTCTTTTGAAACGCGCGTCATTTTTTCTTGTGATTTTTGAAGTATTTCGTTCGCTAAGTTTTCAAAGCTAATTTTTAGTTTTTCTTCGCTTTTTTTGAGAATATCCATTTTTTCGTTAAAAGACTTTTCACTCTCTTCAAGTTTGGTTTTAAGTTCCGTATTTTCAACGCTAAGTTTTGAATTTTCATCCCTTAAAACCTCTATTTCATTGCAAAGTTTTTTAAATTCCTGCTCTTTTAAGTGCAAATTATTTCGCACATCCTCTAATTTCGTTTCGAATTCTTTTAAAAGCTCTTTATTTTGAATATACTCTTTTTCAAGATTTTCAAATCTGCTTTTGTATTCTTCCAAATTCGAAATTTTTTGCAAATTGATAGCGTTTTGTGTCTTTTCGTATTGCAAATTAGCGTTTAATTCGTTTATATTTTTTTCTTTTTCGTTTAAAATATCCTTTAAAGAATCGCTTTTTTTCTTAAGCGCAAACACGGCAAAAACCGCAACTATAAGAATAGCGCTTAAAACGGCTATGATTATCGTCTCCATTTATTCTCCTTGTATAATAAATTAGGGGTTGAGGAGGGGAGGAGAAGAGGTTGAGGAGTTAAACACATCTACCTCTAAACACCTCTTCTCCTAACCACCTATTCTCCTTGTATATTAGGATTAAGGATTTAGAACTAAACCCTAAACCCTAAAACCTAAATCCTAAAACCTCAATCCTAAACCCTAAATCCTAAATCCTAACTTCCCTAACAATATCTTCTATCCGAACGTTATTTTTAACGAACGTTTTTTT
>CAYSKX010000018.1:1966-8478 GCA_964431845.1 uncultured Nautiliales bacterium
TAACTTCCCTAACAATATCTTCTATCCGAACGTTATTTTTAACGAACGTTTTTTTTGGATGTTTTAGATGTGTCGATATTTCATGTGCATCACATATAATTATACCCTCAACTTCATCATATAAGGGTTTTTGATTAAAAATATATTTTCCACTTATGATAGTTGTATTGAAATACGCCGCTTCTATAGGATTATGTCCTCCTACGTTATCGACGAAACTACCTCCGAGTATTACCGCATCCGCTACGGCGTATAAATTCACAAGCTCACCCATTTTATCCATCAATATCAAATCACCATTCAACTCAAATTTTTCATTCTCCATTATGGCTGGTTGGGTAAGTTCTCCATTTTCCATTTTCCATTTTCCATTTTCCATTTTCCATTTTTTACTTATTCTGACAACATTTCCGTATTTTTGCATTATAGAATAAACCTCATCAAACCTTTGAGGATGTCTTGGGGCTATTACAATCTGATATTCACTTGGTATTATGTGCTTTAAAATCAATTCCTCTTCTTTTGCGTGTGTGGAGGCTATTACGAGAAGAGGTTTTGTTTTTACGTATTTCGTAGTAATTTTCGGTTTGAAATAGGTTTTAATATTACCGATAACTTTTATGTTTTTCGCTCCTATGGATAATAGACGTTTTTTATCTTCTTCGCTTTGCGCTAAAACCAAATCGATGTTTTCAAATATTTTCTTATAAAACCATCCGAATTTCAAATATTTCGGATAACTCTTTTCGCTTATTCTAGCATTGAGAAGTATCGTTTTTGTGCATTTTCTTTTGGCAACAAAAAACAACATATACCAAAGTTCTGCTTCGATAACGATTAGCGCTTTGCACGGTTTCATCCAAAAAGGCAAAAAAATTTCAAACGGCAAAAATCTAACATCGGCATTTTCGTATTTTTTCGCTTCTTCAAAACCGGTATCGGTAATAACGCTTAAATTCACTTTTTCAAATCTTTCTATTATCGGCTTTATAGCTTTGGTCTCTCCAAGCGAACATGAATGGAAATGGTAATTTTTTTCGTTGAAAGAAGGATTTTTATATAAAAAAAATCTTGCGGGAATTGATTTTTTGTATTTGTTTTTAAAAGAAAGAAATATCAAAAAAGGAAGGAAAATTATATAAATAATAAAAGTAAAAATATAATAAATTACAAAAAACTTTTCATTTTTCACTTTTCATTTTTCACTTTTCATTAATTACGTCTTCTTCGACATATAAAACTCTTCCGCAATGAGGACACGTAACTATTTCTTCTCCTTTTACAACTTCGGAAAATATTTTATCGTTGATTTTCATATTACATCCGGTGCAAGCTTGTTTTTTTACATGTGTAACAGCACTAATACCCGCCCATCTTTTGATTTTCTCATAAAAGGCGTAAATTTTCGGACTCATTTCTTTTACTAATTCTTCTTTTGATTTATAAATTTGCTCTTTTTGCTTTTCTACAGTTTGGAGTTTTTTTGTTACATCCATACTTAAAATAGTAATTTCCGCTTCCACTTTCTCTATTTCTTCTTTAAGTAATTTTTTTTCTTCTTCTTTTTTTTCAAGCTGCTTTTCGAATTTGGCTATTTCTTCGTTGGCTACTTCGATTTGCTCACGTGCAAGTTCTTCTTCTATTTGAAGTGCTTTAAACTCTTTTTCACTTTTAACTTTTGCTTGTTTTTCTTCTATATTTTGAAGTTTATCTTTAAGTTCGCTTATTAATAATTCGTTCTTACCTCTTTTGAGTTTAATATTTTTAATCTCTTCGTCTAATTTCTCAAATCTTTTTTCTAAGGTGTTTTTTTGATTTTCAAGTTTAATCAAAGGTGCTTTGATACTCGTTTCTACCGGTTCAAGCTCTTTTATTTTTCTCTCAAGTCTATTTAATTCGATTAATTGCTCAAGAAACTTATTCATTCTGTGCCTTTTTTATTGGAATTATAACATATTTATTGAACGGAGATTTTAGGAATTTTACATTACAATTTTTTATATTAAACAATCTTTCATTTTTCAATTTTTGCTTCCATTCATCTTCCTTGAATTATCAGCTAGAGCCGATGCTACAAAATTAAGATTAAAAATTTAGGATTTAAAAACTTTTAATCCAAAATCTATAATCTAAAATTCAAAATTAATTTTCCATTTTTCATTTTTCACTGTATTTCCACCCTCTTAAACGGATACTCATTCGTATCTTCCAATATGATACCAAAAGTCCCTTTTAAATCTTTTAACTTATGCAATTTTTTTACTTCCGCGTCGATTTTAACTTCAAGAGATTTGATTTTGTTTGCTATTACAAACTGCTGAGAACATAATATTTCATCTTTTTGGACTACAAATCTATCCGCACAGCAATATACAACGCTTCCGTCAAACGTTTCAAGTTCATCTATTTCATCAAGATTTATTTCATATGTTTTTTCCGTTTGCATGATTTCTTCAAGAATAGGATCGCCGTTTGCTTCAAAAAACACCGGCAGCTCAATTCCTTCAATTTTAAACCCTCCGAAATCTCTAAGTAAGCACAAAAATTTTTTAATATTTTCACATTTCGGATGCATTAAAACGTCTCTTCCTACCAAAATCGAACCGACATCCAATTTTTCCAAATCAAACTCGTCAAAATTACTCTCTCCGAACAAATACCCCTCATCCATTTCATCAAAATATTCTTTTACTTTCTCAGGAACCTTATCATAAGTAAAATGCTTAGCAATAAGCGCTATTACCGCCTCTTCCGCCATAGGCTCATAGGTTATGCTATCTTTATATTTCACCGGATGCAAAAAAACATCCGCTTTTATATCTTTTAAAGGCAGATTACCTATTGAAATTATCATATTATTCCTTTTTTATAATCTTTCATTTTCGCAAAACGGATAACTGAAAAACGAAAATTCAAAATTATTTTTTTCACCACTTTCACATTTTCACCATTTTCGCCACTTTCACCCTAAACCGACTTCGAAAAAACTTTCTGATTTGCCATTTTTTTGAAATACTCATCAAACGGCAAAACAATGTTTCTAATAAGCAAACTTCCCGTTTTATTCACGTTGATTTTTTCCGGTGTAATTTCAACAAGTCCTTCGTCGATAAATTCTTGAAGCTCTTTAATTTCGTTTCGGAATTTTTCAAAGAAATTAATACCGAATTTGTTTTCAAATCTTTTAATATCAAAAGAGAAATTTGCCATCATTTCCATAATTATATATTTTCTGATTTTATCTTCCTCACTCAAAATCACACCTCTAAATACCGGTATTTTACCCTCATCGACGGCTTTTTCGTAAGATTTCAAATCTTTATAATTTTGCATATACAAATCTTCGGTTTCACTTATAGAAGTAAGCCCTACTCCGATTAAATCGGCACCTCCTTTAGTCGTATAACCTTGGAAATTTCTATGAAGTTCGCCTTTTTCGATAGCTTTAAAAAGCTCGTCTTGGGGTTTTGCGAAATGATCCATCCCTATCATTACATATCCGTTACTTTCAAAAAAGTCTATTACGTATTTGAATATTTTAAGTTTTTCTTCCGGGGTAGGCAGAGTAGTTTCGTCTATTTTTCTCATACCTTTTTTCATCCACGGCACATGCGCATAATTAAATACCGCAAGTCTATCCGGGTTTAATTTTATTACCAAATCAAGTGTTTTTTTAAATGTTTCTAAGCTTTGATAAGGAAGTCCGTAAATCAAATCTATATTTATAGAATTTATCCCGGCATCTCTTGCAATTTTCACCGCTTCTTCGGTCAAATCGAACGGTTGTATTCTATTAATGGCTTTTTGTGTTTTTTCGTTAAAATCCTGCACCCCGAAACTTATTCTATTAACTCCGAATTCTTTCATAACGTCCATATGCTCACGAGAAAAAAACCTCGGATCAATTTCTACGCTTATTTCCGCATCTTCTTCGTAATTTTTAAAATATTTTTTGATTAAATCGTATATTTTTTTAAGCTCTTCGGGAGTGCTGAATGTCGGAGTTCCGCCTCCGAAATGCACTTGTCTAACAATTCTACTCGTATCAAGACGATTTGAAAGCGTTTGCATCTCTTTTTCAAGATATTTTATATATTTTTCTCTTTTATCCGCTTTTGACGTATATATTACGTTACATCCACAAAAATAACACGCACTTTTACAAAAAGGAAGATGAAAATAAAGACTAAGAGGCTTATCACTTCTTAGATACTCCAAAACATCATCCTCACTTAAATCCTTAAATTCAACCGCCGTCGGATAACTCGTATATCGCGGTGCATGCCTACTGAATTTACTAAGTTTTTTAAAATCTATCTTTTCCATTTGTTACACTTTCTGATGTTGTTTATTAGCTGTTATAACGGAGTAAATAGCTATTATTGCTAAAAAAACTCCCATTCCTGTCCATATTAATTTTCCCATTTATTTATCCTTTCCAAATAAATTCCCGATAACATCAAAATCAAACCGATTATAACTCTCAATTCTCCCCATCACACACTTCGTTCGCATTCTTAATTTTCCATTGTCTGTTTTATTATACCGGCTACGAGCCGGCGTTCCATTCTCAATTCTCAATTCTCAATTCTCAATTTTACATTTTCCATTTTCCATTAAATAATCCCCTTTTCCTTCCCCCTTCAACCTTAATTTATACCGGCTAAAGCCAGCGTTCCATTCTCAATTCTTCATTCTCAATTCTCCATTCATAAAAATTCTTTCGCAAACTCTTTGCCGGCGTTTTCCCATTCGTCAAACGGTATTACTATTTCTTTTTTAGTCATTTTATCGTTTTTCAGTAAAGCCGCTTTGATTTTTATAGAATCATTGCCCATAATTTTAGCATATACTCCTACGGGCGCATGACATCCGAGATTTAGAGTATCTACGAAATCTCTTTCTATATGAACACATATTTGTGTTTTATAGTCATTCAACGGCTTAACCGCTTCAATTACAGCTTCGTTGTTTATGGTTTCAATTCCAAGCGCACCTTGTCCCATAGCCGGAATCATTATATCGGTATCAAGTATTTCGAAATATTTAATCGTTTTTAAAAGTCCTAATCTTTTAATCCCCGCATACGCTAAAATAATTGCGTCGTATTTTCCCTCTTTTAGCTTATTTATTCGCGTATCGACATTTCCTCTTAAATCCGTAATTATCAAATCATCTCTAAAAGCCTTAAGTTGCATAGCGCGCCTAATCGAACTTGTCCCTACAACCGCATTAAGCGGAAGCTCCGCTAAGGTTTCGTAATTTTCACTCAAAAACACATCCTCAACCGATTCTCTTTCGGGAATAGCCGCTAAAGTAAAATGATTTATTTCATATTGTGTAGGAAAATCTTTTAGCGAATGAACGGCTATTTCGGCTTCGCCCTTTAAAAGCGCTTCTTCGACTTCTTTTATAAAAAGCCCTTTACCTCCGATATCCGCTAAAGATTTATCAAGAATTTTATCGCCCGTAGTCGTCACTATTTTCAAATCTATCTGATGTCCTGATTTTTCAAGTCTATCTTTTACCCAATTTGCTTGCCATAACGCAAGCTTACTTCCTCTTGTAGCTATAGTTAATTTCATTTTACTTCCTTTGGTGGATTTGAAATAATTTTAAATGTATATAATAATGCGCCACCTGCTAACAAAAACAATATCATACCTGCAAACTCATACATTTTCATCCTTTAATTTAAATTTAAACTCATACAATTTATTCCAAATATTTTTTAAAACTATCAATGCAATAAATAAAAAAATAAAACTCAACAACCCGAACATAAAATAAAACATCTTTTTCGTTTCTATAATCTTTATACCGAAACTCACCATACTTCCGACTAATGCAATTATAATTATAACAACTAATTTAAAAATTTCCCTATATGTTACAATTTCTTCTTTTATAAAATCCTTATACAATTTTTCATTTTTCACTTTCCTATTTTTTCTCCTCTCTTCTCACCGTATTTTATGCCGACTAAAGTCGGAGTTCATTTTTTCACCTCGCCACTTTTTAAGTGGTCGGGTTCGCTTCGCTCACTTTTCACTGTTCATTTTTCATTTTTCACTTTTCACTTAAAAGTTTCGCAGCATCTTTTGCATGATACGTAATAATCATATCCGCACCCGCTCTTTTGAAACTTGTAAGTATTTCCATAAAAAGCGTTTCATAATCCATCCATCCGTTAAGTGCGGCGGCTTTAACCATCGAATATTCACCGCTTACGTTATATACGCACAAAGGTTTTAGAGTGTTTTGCTTGATATCTTTAATAATATCCATAAAAGCAAGGGCTGGTTTTACCATTAAAATATCCGCGCCTTCGTTTTCATCTATTATGCTCTCAAGTAAAGCTTCGCGAGAATTTGCTATATCCATTTGATATGTTTTTCTGTTTTTCGGGACATATTCGTTTTCAACCGGTGCACTCTCTGCCGCGTCTCTAAACGGTCCGTAAAACGCACTTGCAAATTTTGTAGAATAACTCATAATAGGAATATGTGAAA
>CAYSKX010000019.1:0-8419 GCA_964431845.1 uncultured Nautiliales bacterium
AGTTTTGGTGAAAGTGTGAAAATTGTAAGAAGTTTTTTTGGTAATGGTATAATTAAATTAAAAATGGGGAATCAAAAAGAAAGGGAGATATGAAAGTACTTTTTTTCAGTATTATATTTTGTTGGCTATATGCAGGAAGTTATATTCAAATAATAACGACATCGCGTTCTATCCCGTATAGTGAATTTTATAAAGCCGTTGAAAATTATAATTTGCCTACTATTTTAAAAAAAAGTAATCGTTTTTATGTTGTCAGATTAGGGCCTTTTAGTGATTCTCAGGCAAGAAAAATTTTATCCGAAGTTAAACGAACTTATAAAGATGCAGTTATTGTTCATAGTAATAATAAATCATTCATAAAAGCGTATGACCCTTATAAACAAAATGACGAATATATAGATGAAATTATAAAACCTGAACAAAACATTAAACACGAAAGCAGTATTGTTGATACGAATGAAGTTTTGAATGAAAAAGGACTTTGTAAATATTATGCAAAAAAAGATATATTGAATATGGCTCGATATATTCCTAAAAACCCGAGAGTAGATAGTGAATGTGCAAAAAGAGCGTTGGGATATTATTATTATAGTATCGAAGAATATAACAAAAGTGTAAAATATTATTCTAAACTATTTAAATACGAAGTTGAAGATGTGTTGTGTTATTCGAATGCGTTAATAAAACTAAAAAAAATAAGAGAAGCTTATAAGTTGTTGGATGATATTTTAAAATATGATAATAATGAGTTAAAATTAAATTTTGCTATAGTTAATTTGAAATTAAACAACAAACAAAAAGCGAAAAAATATTTATTTGAAATATTAAATTCTGTAGAACTTGATGAAAATACAAAAAAGAAAGCATTGATGCTTATTAATAAAGTGGGATATTGATTTGTTTTAAAATGGTTGTAATAATATGGAAATAATTAAAATAATAGTTCCGATGATAGGATTTGCGCTTCTTATCGTTTATAGAATATATAATAAGCAAAATAATCCTATTGTATTAATAATAATTTTTCAATTTATTATGTTTTCGGCTAATTTTGCCTTTATATTTAGAGAGTTGAATAAAATTTTACTATTTTTAATAACTTTCATTTTTTTATTTACGGTAGCAAGAGAAAAAAGGCTTTTCTTTCCTTATTATCTCGGTTTTATGGTTGTTTATATTTTTTTTATTATATTATCATGGGTAACTAATCTTTATGAATTAAAGAGGCATGATTTAATCATAAAAGCTTTTATAAACATTTTATCTATTTTTGCAACAAATGTTGTTTTATTTAATCACATTAAAACAAAAAAACAATTAATTGAAATGTTGGATTTTCTTAGTAAATTAGGATTTTTATTAGCAGTTTTTAGTATTATAGAATATTCTCTTTTACATACAAGAACGGAAGTTACGTTTGCAAATCCTAATTATTTGGCTTATGTATTAACTATTACTTTTATTTATTATTTAAATTTTCCTAAGAGGTTTAAATTTATTATTTTGCCGGTAGTGTTGCTTGGAATATTGTTTACCGGTTCGAGAATAGCTTTTGCAATAAGCGGATTTGCCATTTTTGTTTCTTTCTTGAAATTGGATATTTCTTTTTTAAAAAAAATATCTATTTTGTTAGTTTCTGCAATAAGTTTGATATTTATTATAAGTTTTACTTCTAAGTTTAGACCTAATACTAAAAGCTCAGATATAGCACGTATCGGTATTATGTATGTTTCTAAAAATATTATTTTAAATAAACCGATTTTCGGTATCGGTTATTCACAATTTAGAATTAGATATAAAGAATATTTACTTAGCAATATGTATCATGCTATGAAGCATTTATATTTTAGAAAAGAAGTAGTAACTCATAATGATTATTTAAGGATAGTTGATGAGCTTGGAATACCGGCTTTATTGTTTATGTTATTGATTTTATTTAGTGCAATGTATATTTTAAATAAAAGAGATAAAGATGAGTTTGTATTATTTTTATACGTATTGAGCAATATGCTTTTTTCTGCTACACATAATAATATGAATTCTCTTTTGTTTTGGTTTTTTACATTATTACCTTTTCATTATAAATATTTAGGTTTTGATAAGCAATAATTACGACTTCTTTATTTCATTTATTCTTCATTAAGAATTAATAAATTCTTCGGCTTTTGTATTTATGGAATATAAATTGCTTGATTGGATAAAAAACGCAATTTACGGGGGTTTTAATGAAAAATCGTTTTAAATATTTAATGTTTTTTTTGATAAATTGTTTAATGATTTTAAGTTTTAATAGTTGTGTTGATAAAGAACAAATATTGTTTCAAAAAGATCAAAATTACTCTAAATTCATACAAGAGCATGAAAAAGAATTAAATAAATTCCATTATACTTATAGAATACGACCATTTGACAGGATAGAAATAGGTATTTTTAACGGAACGAAATTAATCCAAAGACTCTCTTATAAAGATATGAAAGTATATGCGGACGGAACTCTTAATATAGTTGGATTCGGTTATATTAAAGTTGTCGGATTTACGGAAAAAGAATTAGCATTAAAAATTCAAAATATGTATAAAAAATATTTCAAATATCCTTACGTAAAACTTGAGGTAAGAAGAAAAAAAGCGTATGTCCTCGGAGCTGTAACGCATCAAAAAAGCGTAGAAATAAAAAAAGATTATATTACGTTAGTTGATGCACTTGCACAATGTGAAGGATTCACGGAGGATGCGAGAAAAGATAATATTTTAATTATAAGCGGAAATTTAAATCATCCACAAGTAAGAAAAGTTGATCTTACGAAACTTTCTTCCGTTAATGTAAAAAATTTAATTGTTAAACCGCATGATATTATTTATGTTCAACCGAAAAGTAAACCTCCTATAAATTTGAACAACACTTATTTGGTATCAAAAATTATAAATCTTATGTTGTCGAGCGTGTTGGCAGTAAAAGAATTGTCGGAGTAAAAATGCCTTATACTAAAAGAGAAGTTCGTAAGGGCGAAATAGATATTTACGAATTTATATCCATATTATTGAGATATAAATGGTTGTTGCTGTTTTTTACTATAATAGGAATAGCGGTGGCCTGGACTTTGATATTTTTTACTACTCCTATGTATAAAGCAAATGCCGTTATTAAAATAAACAAGAAAGGCTCTTCAAATCTTCAGAATTTAGTCCTTAAAAATTTGGGAGTAACTTCAAGTAGCTCTGTAGAGTTTGAAAAAGAAATGATTACTTCAAGGAAAGTTATAGAACAAACATTGGATAAAGTAAATTTAACAAATAGATTTTATATTATAAAAAACTTTAAAACGGTAGAGCTTTATGGTAAGCAAGTTCCGTTTGATGTTACAATATATAAAGGAAAAAATATTTTTTTTCATATAAAACCTATAGATTACGAAATGTTTAAATTGGAAATTAAAATGAAAAACTTTGTTTTTTCTAAATTGTGTCATTATGGAGAGCGTATAAAAACGGAATACTTTGATATTGTAATTTTTAAAAAAAACCCTTTTGATACGAACGCAGAATATGTGTTTGTGCAATTCGATAAAAGTTATATGGCAGAAAAGATAAAAAGTAGTTTTTTACAAGTGAGTACTTCTTTAACCGATGATAGTGTATTACGCGTTAGTTTTGTAGATAATGTACCAAAAAGAGCAGCTTTGTTTGTAAATACTTTAATAGATATTTATATAAAAGAAATTATTAAACAACAAACCTATCAAGCGGAAAGAACATTGAAATTTATAAACAAACAATTAAAAACAATTGAGAAAAAATTAGCAAAATCAGAATTAAAATTAGAAAATTACAAAAAGAACAATAAAATAGTCGATTTGCAATATAAAACGAGAAGAATATCATCGGAGTTAGAACTAGTAGAAAGAAAAATAAACGATTTAACAACGAAAGAGAGTGCTATTAATTTTATTTCACATCAAATAGACAATAAAAAAAACTTAAAATTGATTTCACCGGGACTTGTAAATGATAGTATTTTAAATAATTTAATTATTAAATTGCAACAAATGATTTTAAAAAAAGAGCAGTTGTTATTAACATTTACATCTTTACATCCTGATGTTATTGCGGTTAACGAACAAATTTCCATTTTAACCAATATGATTAAACATCGTGTTGTTTCTATTAAAAATGCCATAAAAAAACAAAAAAATAAATTATTTTCGATAAAAGAAAAATATATGAAAATATTTAAAAAATTACCTACCAACGAAAGAAAACTTACCGATTTGTATAGGACGTATAAAGTAAATGAAAAAATGTATTCGTATCTTTTGGAAAAAAAGGCTGCCACAGAGCTTTTAAAAGCAAGTATAGTTAGTAATAATAAAATAATAGATAAAGCCGTAGTTCCTTCCCATTATTACAAACCTAAAAAATTGTTTATGATAGTATCTGGCGGATTTATAGGATTTGCTTTAGGATTGATAATAGTATTAATAAAAGAATTTTTATATGCATCCGTAATAAACGAAAAAGAACTTGAAAAAATAACGAATTTTCCTGTGCTTGGAAGTATCCCTCATATTAAAAAGAACGGAACAATATTAAGAACGTTGGAATATCCTGAAAGTTATGTTTCCGAGATGTTTAGAAAAGTAGAATTTAATTTGCAGCATTTTTTTAGAGATGCTAAAGTAATAGCCATTGTTTCAAGTGTAAACAAAGAAGGAAGAGCGACCGTAATATCGAATCTTGCCGGGTCATTTGCAAATAGTAAAAAAAGAACATTGTTAATTGATATGAATTTAAGAAAACCTAAGATACATAAAATTTTTGATTTACCTAACAAATATGGAATTGCAAACGTATTAAATCGCGAAATAAAACTCTCTCAAAGTTTGCAAAGAGGTTATTATAGATATTTAGATATAATAAGCGCTGGAGTTGTTAATGATATCAATCCTGGAGAATTGTTGCAAAGTGATCTTTTACCGAAAGTTTTAGATAAATTGAAAAATGCATATGATATAATTTTAATAAATACTCCTCCACTGACATTAGTAATTGACGGATTTATAATAATGGAATATTCGGATGCGAATATATATTTATTTAGAGCGAATTATTCGAAAAAAAGTTTCATAAACATATTAAACGATACAAAAATAAAAAATAGCAACTTAGCAATATTATTAAATGACGTATCTATTAAAAAATTTACAAAACAGATAAAAAATTATGATATGTATATAGATGGTTAAGGAGTCAAATGCTTATTATAGGAAATAAATATAAATTTACAGATTTGGATAAAAAAAAGTTGAAATGTTATAATGTGGAATATATAGAAGCTGATAAAGATATCATAAAAAATAAATTAAGCGAAAAAAAATATAAACACATAATATTAAATATTGATAAAGATCTAAAAAAAGAAATGATGGAAATAGTAACTAATTACAAATTAGAAAGTGTTGAGATTTTTGAAATAGAGTATTTTTTGGAAAAATATTTACAAAAAATATATATTCCTTCTAATAAAGATGAAATAATTGATTGGACAGATTCTATAAAACCTTTCTCGAAATGGCAATATATTCAAAAAAAGATTATTGATTTGATTATTTCAATTCCTCTTGTAATATGTTCTTCTCCTGTTATTTTATATTCTATGTATAGAATTAAAAAAGAATCCCCTGAAGGAGAAATTATTTTTAAACAAAAAAGAGTGGGATTAAATGGAAAGGAATTTGTTTGTTATAAATTTAGAAGTATGGTGCCTAATGCTGAAAAAGGAAAACCTCAATTTACAAGTAAAAATGATCCTCGTGTATTTAAATGGGGAGCGTTTATGAGAAAAACAAGAATAGATGAATTACCTCAACTTTGGAATGTTTTTAAAGGTAATATGCATTTAATAGGCCCTAGACCCGAAAGAAAATATTGGGTTAATCAATTTAAAAAATCGATTCCTTTATATGATAAGCGACATTTAATCAAACCAGGGATTACCGGCTGGGCACAAATAAATTATCCTTATGGAAACGATGAAGAAGATGCCAGACAAAAACTAATGTATGATTTATATTATATAAAAAATTGGTCGTTATGGCTTGAAATGAAAATTGTTTTTAAAACGGCTTGGATAGTGTTAAAAAGAGACGGTATATAAAATAAAGGTTTTTTTAATGAAAAAACATTTAATTAAAATTTTTTCGATTAATTTTATAGGTGCTATTATTAATTTTTTATCGACTATTTTGATAATTAGATTGTTCGGATTGGAAATTTTTGGTCAATTTGCCGTCATATCGGCTTATGTAGGATTATTTACATTAATATATATAATAATTCCGCCTAGTTATGCTGTTTTTAAAATTCAAGATGATGATGAGTTCGGAAAAATTTTATTTTTAAATTATTTAATAGCTTCTTTTTTAGTGGGAGTAATTATATTTATAAGTAATTTTTTTATTGTTTATAATGCGGATATAAAACTTATTATTTTATTTGCAATATCGATAGGATTTATGAATTATTTTGATGTTTATTTGAAAGCTTTTAATAAATTGGATAGATATTATTTTGTTTTGTTTATTTTTTATTGTGTAAAAACAGTAATATTAATTGTGCTTTTTATAGTTGAATGTGATTATGCGCTAAATATCTTAATAGAAATTAATGTCTTTTCTTATATTGTAGCTATGTCTTTCGGTTTTATTAAATATATAAAAGTAAATAATATAATAAATATAAGTTTTTCATTAATATCGAAATATTTTTTGTTTTTAAAAAATAATTTTAACATATTAAAGCATTATTATCTCAATATAATTTTAAAGAGATTAAAAGATAATGCTATAACGATTATTTTAACTCAGATTGTATCTAATGAAATTATAGGGATATATAGTTTGTTTGTTAAAGTGGGAATGTTTGTTTTAGGGCAAGCAAGAGTTGTTGAAGCTTTTTTTATGAATAGGAATAATTTAGATAAAATTTCATTAATGGAAAATAAAAAAATTTTATTAGGATTGATGCTTCAATTGTTGATTTTGATGTTAGGATTAATTTATATAAAATTATCTACTAATAAATTTATGTTTTTTGAGCTTTTTATTTATAGTTTCTTATCGTATCCGTATATATATTTAATAATATTAAGAAATAAAATGTTATCTTTATATCAAGTAAAGTATTTAAATTACATGTATATATTTTATTTGTCGGAGTTGCTATTTTTTTATATATTTTCAAGGTATTATTGTATAAATACTATAATAGCTGTATTATGTTTTGTCGTTATAACGGATTATACAAATGTGTTTTATTTGAATATGATAAACAAGGTTAAAAATGAAAATAGAAGCGTTGATTGAAAAATACAATAAAAGAAAATATATTTTTATCTTAGGAAGCGGGAGAAACGGCACTACTTTTTTATCTAAAGAATTGGCAAAAACTAAATTTATAACTACTACTCCGGAAGATAAATATTTTTTTTGGAGTATGGCTCATAGAAAAAAATATAATTTGGATTTGAAAAAAGATTTTATAAGTTTTTTTAATTTGTCTTTTATGTTTATTTTTGATTTCAGAAAACAGGATTTTTTTAAAAGTAAAGAAGAAATTTTATATATGAAAAAAAATTATATTGAAATGATAGAAAAAAATTTTAATTTTATTCAGGCAAAAAATATAAATGAAAAATATAAATTGATTTTGGATATGATATTAGATGTTTTTACTAAAGATAGCGATAAAGAGTGTTTTGTGTTACATACTCCGGCTACTTTATTGGTTTTTGATACGGCAAAAGAAATACTAACTCCTTATAAAGTCATTTTTATGCAAAGAGATATTCATTCGTTTTATGTTTCCGCTATGAAAGGGAATAATAGATGGTTTAAATCCGAATTAGATTGTATTGCGTATTGGAATATAGTTTCTGATAATATTAAAAAATATTATTTTGAATATGAAAAATCATCTATAATTCTTAAACAAGAAAATATGATAAACAATCCGAATGATGTTAAAATACAATTAGAAAATTTTTTAAAAATCGATTTATCAGGTATAAATTTGGAATATAGAGGGGAAAATACATATTTTGATTCATTTTTCGATAGAAAAAAATTATTAACGGAATATGAAACTGTATTGATAGAATTTTTTAGTTATTGCAATATAAAATATTTTGATTATGAATTTTTATTACAAGATTATGTTAAGCCTAATATTTTTACTATATTGAATTATAAAATAAGAAAAAAAAAGTTATTGATTAATTATTTTTTAAGAAGAAAAGGTTGTTTATATTATTTATATTTTATGAATCCGGAAAAAATAGCATATTTAAAATAATTGAATTTTTTGAAAAGTATTATACCATTACCAAAAAAACTTCTTACAATTTTCACACTTTCACCACTTTC
>CAYSKX010000020.1:0-8228 GCA_964431845.1 uncultured Nautiliales bacterium
AGTGAAAATGGTGAAAATGGTGAAAATGTCAGATTTGTTTTGTTTTTTGGTATAATTTAATGACGATATAAATAGGTTTAAAAGAAAGGGGGTTATTAATGTAAAATGAAAGTAAAATTTAAATTAATTAAATTATATTTTCATTATCTTGATATCTTCACCCCTCAACGCCTAATCACCTGCTGTTGGAAAATTCAAAAGTTCAAGGAGTTAAGGCAAAAGCTTTAAAAAGTTTTTAAATAAGAGACACTATAAACATTTGAATCAACATCATCATTGTTTGTGTTAGTATATCTACTCTTTGTAAATTCTACTTTTATGTTATCCGTTTTATCTAAGGAATAATTTAAAGAAGCTCCGTAACTATATTTATATTCTTCTTCCAAATTATATACCACAAAACCGCCGTTTGCTACCTTATAAGCGCTTTTGCCAAAAGATGCATTAAGGGTTGTCGTCCAAGGACCTTTGAAATTTTGTAATTTAACGTCAAAATTCGAATAATTGTTTTTATTAGTAGCATTATTGCTTATATGAATATAATTATATGTTGTTTCCATATAAAAAGAACCTTCCAGATTATTATAATTTCCGAAATTAAATCCTACTTTCGGAGAAAATTGCGTTACATGAAAGCCTTTATAATCAGAATAATAAATATCAATTCCGATATTGCGCTTTAAATATTCGTAATACAAAGCACCTAAAATAAATACTTTATTATATTCCGAATCGTTTCCCTGTTTTGCCCAAATATTATGTATTCCTGCTTTATATGCCAAATTAGCACCTTCATAATAATTAGCTATTAAAGTTAAATCCATTTGTTTCCAATCATCAAGACTTATTGTTGTTTTATATTGAATGTTGGTATGTTCGGCGTCTATTTCGAATTTAAACGGTAATGTTTTATAACTTCCGTAAATCCCTACAATATAACCTTTATCTTTTAACGCATTTGAAGAATAATCCAAATACACACCATAAGGCATAATATCCACCGCTACACTCGCACTTACAATTAACGCTACACTTAATAATTTTTTCATTAGTTACTCCTTATATAAATTAGTGGTTTAGGAGAAGAGGTGATTGGGGGTTTAGTTCTAAACACCTAATCTCTTTTTTTAGGGTTGAGGATTTAGGATTGAGATTTTATATATTTCTAAATCCTAAATCCTCAACCCTAAATCCTAATCTTATATCCCAAATTTTTGCAATTTTGTATATTTATTCCTTTTTTTCTCAAATGAGAAATAAGCACTTTTACGGAATCTTCGCTTTCTATATGGTCGCATTCGGATAAGATATCCTCTTTGGACAAGTATTTATCTTTATGTTTTATTAGCACTCTTAAAAGTTCTTTTTCAGCCGTGCTTAAACTGACGGATAAGGAATTTTTATATAATTCACCTGTAGTATAATTGTATAAAAGCTCTCCGAATTTATAAATAGATGTTTTGGAATTCAAACACTTTTTTTGCAAATATTCAAGCCGTAAAATCAATTTGTCATATTCCGAATATTGATAACAAAAATCTCCGACTTCTAAGGCTTTTTTGTAAATTTGCACGTCGCAATAATCGGTTAAGAAAATAACGTTTTAATTTACATACTCTTTTATTTCTAAAAATTCGGCAAAATATTCAAACGAAACGATTAATACATCAAACTTTTTGTTTAAAACTTTTTCATAAAATTCGTTTTCGTTAAATGCATAAACGCACTTAAATCTTTTTAATTTCAAATCAAAAGGGGCTCTACAAAGTATTCTCATCTATTTAAATACTTTTTCGCTGTTATATTATTAGGATCTAATGTTAAAACATTTTTAAAAATTTTTTCGGCTCTATTTTTATCTTTTATATAATATATTTTGCCAAGCTCGGTTAAAAATAAAACGCTTGTAGGATATAAGCTTAACATTTTATTGGTTAATTTTAAAGCGATACCCAACTCTTTTTTTGCTTCAAGTGCTTTAATTTCATAATAATTACCGTAATAATTATAATAATCGATTTTTAAAATAACATCGCCTACTTTCAATGTGTTATCATAATCTCCTGCTTTTAAATATGTTTGCATAATACCGAGTTTCGCTTCTATCGAATAAGGTGCGGTTATTGAAGCTTTTTTGTAATGTTCAAGTGCGTTTTGATATTTTTTATTCAAATAAAAAAGCCATCCGAGTCTTAAATTTAGTGTATAATCATTGGGGCATTTGTTATATACGGGAATTAAAACTTTTATTGCATCTTTATAATCTTCCATTTTTTCGTAATTATAAGAATTATAATAAGCTTTTTTAATATCAAGAGAAAACAGCGACGTTAATATCAAGCTAATTATCAATAGCGCTTTTTTCATAAATTCTCCTTAGTTCATAATTTTTAAACTTTATTTTATCAAAACCTTTTTCATAAAATGAAAAGCTAACTTCTCCGTATTTAGAAACTATTTTTAAGCTTTTTTTGAAATAAGTCGTTTTTTTGTTAAAAATTTCGAAATTAAAAGGCAATATGAGTTCGATTATAAAATTCTTAGCTAAACCGTATCTAAACCGAGGAGGTAAAACGTCTTGATATTCTATTTCTTTGTTAATTAAAGGAATTTTTGCGGCAATTTTAAATAATTCTTTTAAAAAACTCTCACCCCCTTCATAATCATAAAAATAAAAAAGCTTCTCATCGGTATAAAAATATAACCTGTTTTTACCGTCGCTAAAATAAAATTCCCCTTTATCGTTCATTTTTACCGTCCATTCTATTGTTGAAATCTTATTTTCATTTTCAAAAACTTCATATATATAAGTTTCGTCAAGAATAAAGCTAAGTCTCAATTTCATAGATTTATCGGTAATGGTTGAGAAAATTGTTTCGTTATCTTGAGGTAAATCATAAAAATAAAGTTTATCTCCTTTGATAAAATCCATAAATTTAAAAGGAATAGTTTCACTACCGAGCATTCCGTATTTTTGAACCTGAATATGTATATGAGGTTCGGGAGAATATCCGCTATTGCCGCATTTTGCTAAAATATCTCCTACTTTAACATAATCTCCGATTTTAACACATATGGAGTGTTGCATAAGATGAGAAATTTCTACGAAATATCCGTAATTGCTTTGAATGATTATATAATTGCCCCAATTATTTTCCCTTTCTACGGAGCCTATAAAATTATCCGGCAAATCATCTCTAAACGCTATAACATGTCCGCTAACAGGAGATAATATAGGCTTACCGAACGCATAATAATCATCTAAAAAAAGTCCGTCGTTTTTGTATGTTTTAGAGTTTTTTTTGATGACGAAATCATAAGCGTGTTTCCATTTGCCTTTATGCGTCCATTTATCGTCAAATCCTTGATATACGCACCACTCTCCGGTAAAAGGAAGAGCGATTTTAATGTCGTTTCCTCCGAATCTATAAAAGCGGCTTAAAAAAGAAATTAAAGATTTTTCAGGAGTTTCTTTTATGTTATAGTTAAAATACTCATAACCGACTCCATAAAGAATCATAATAAATAAAAGTGTCGTTACGTTAAAAGGCAACGTATATACGGGCAATGCGTATATATTAAAAAACACCTCCATAGCATCTATAATAACAACCGATAAAAACACGGCGACAAACGCAAGCAGGAAATTTTTAAGATTCGGAATTAAAAACACTCCTCCAAGCGCCATAGCTATAAGTGCGAAGTTGAAATTATAAGATGAATTTAATGCTTGAGTGTAAGGTATAAAAAACGAATGAAACCAAACTCCGAGCCAAAATCCCGCAAATGAGAGCAAAAAAAGTATTCTCGAATATATCAAAATAATAATTGAAATAACAATTCCGGCTATGGTAGAAGGTAAAAAATATATCATTCCTAAAGATTTAAAAAACACCTCCATTGGCACTTTTATATCAAAAAGCGTTTTTCTGTATAAAATATTACTAAGTAATCCAGTATATTTTAAACTCGCAAGATAAAAAATCATACTCACAAACGCAAAAGGCAGTGAAAGCAAAGGAAGAGAATATTTTGCAAATATTTTATTTAAACTAAAAGACAATAAAAAAGTAAGAATGGAAAACATAACGCTTAAAAGTATCGTTGCATAAGTTACGTCGAAATAATATCCTATTCCCATACCTACAAGCAATGAGTTATATAAATAAAACCCGTATTTGAAATACTCCTCTCTCAAATTTATAAATTCCGCAAACAATATGGTTGCCAAAATAGCTACAATACCCAAAATACCGACACTCGGCAACAAAAAAGAGAGTAAAAACAACACAACACCTGCTTTTACGTCTCTTAAAAACAAAACGGAAATATACGGTTTAAAAATAAATTGTAACTTATGCAATTTTTAACCTTTTTTTAAAGATAGCTTAAAGCAATATTAGGATTGAGGTTTTAGATTTGAGGATTTAGGTCGCTGCGCTTGTAGGTTTTATGTTTTAGATATTATATTTCTAAATCCTCAATCCTCAATCCTCAACTCTCAATTCCTTCTCAACTACATATTCCAAATCATCCGCTTGTTTAATTATATGAGTTTTTTGATTTTTATCTATTAGCACGATATTTGGTTTATATCTGATAAATTGCATAGCTTGCGTTACGTTATACGCACCTACTGGCCATATGCTTAATACACTTCCTCTTTTTAACGGAGGAAGCATTATATTTTCGGCTATAACGTCTATATTCATACAAAGCGCTCCGTTTATTTGAGACGGTTCGCTTAAACCATTGTATCTTTTATCAAGCGCTATATCGAAGTTATACCAAAAGGCGGTATATAATAAATTAATTCCGGCATCAACAATATAACTTTTTTTACCGTCAGGCATTCTTTTGGAGGCTACAACAGTTGTAAGCAAATACCCGGCTTCGTCTATTAGTGCTCTTCCGGTTTCCAAATAAAGCTTAGGAAGTTTTCCTTTGTTCGTTTCAAAAATGGCGTTCGTTATGGCTTGAGCGTATTCATCCGCACTAGGGACTACAACCTCGGGTGCTTGATATATGCCTTTTAATTTATTTTTACTTGCAAATCCTCCGCCTATATCAAGATATTCTATTTCATATCCGAAATCTTGTTCGATTCGGTTTTTAAGATTTGTTAATTTTCTTGTTTCATTGCTAAAAGCTGAAGAGCTTAGTATAAACGTTCCTATATGTGCATGAAGACCGGTTAAATATAGTTTTTTTCTTTCATGTATTCTTTTGATAGCATCATACGCTTCGCCGTTATCTATATTAAATCCAAACCTACTCCATTGCGGATATACTCCCGTATCCATATTACATCTAATAGCAACGGGTATTTCCACTCCCAATTCATCCGCTATTTCTTCAAGATCGTTTATTTCATACCAATGGTCGATATGTATTTTTGCACCCTCTTTAACGGCAATTTTTAAAGCGCTTTTCGGTTTATAAGGACCGTTGAAAATTATATCTTTTCCTTCAATTCCTAATCTTCTTGCCTTTTGATACTCAAATTCGCTTACCACTTCCGCTTTACTTCCGAGTTTATGATAAATATCGCATATCGCATCCAAATAATTCGTTTTATAACTCCACCAAAATTCAACTTCGGGATATCTGCTTGAAAATGCGTTTTTAAATTCTAAAAATTTATCTTCAATTGCTTTTTGTGTAAATACAAACAAAGGAGAGCCGTATTCTTGTAATAATTTATGAATATTAACTCCGTCAATTTCACTTCTTATTTTTTGTGTTTTAAGCGGACTTCCGTATTTACTCGCTATTGCGAAATCAACTCTATTAATCGTGGGTTTTTCATACATAATAAAACTCCTTTTTTGGTTTTTTGCTACCGCAAAAAAAGCTTAGAGTTAAGAGCTAAGCGATATATATGCAATATTGTCTAATTTAAAGCTTAAAGCTCAAAGCTTAAGGCTTAAAGCGATATATATGCAATATTGTCTTATTATATTAATAATTATACCTTAAAAAGCTTTTAGCCTTTAGCTTTATGTTTTAAGCGTTTGCGCAAGCAAACATGATAAGGCGTTTGCGATAGCAAACTATCTACAGTTCTTTCTTCGAAATTAACGTCGCAAAATTTTTAAAATCCGCAAGTGTTTCTTCCACATATCTTACATACATTTTTTCCACCGGATATTCGAAATTTTGAGTGACTTTTTTATTGTTAATCAAATCTATCATAATTTTTACAAGATTTATTCCAAGCATTGTCGCAAAATATATCCAAGCGGGAAATCTCGGATTAATCTCAATTAAATAAATCTCTTTTCCTTTGCTAATAGCTTCAAATTCAAATGCGCCTCTCCATCCGACAAGCTCGACGAATTTTTTACTTACGTTAAATAGATTTTCGTTTTTTATACTAACCGCACTCCATACTTTACCCAAATCGGTTACGGTTAATTTTTTTATTCCAACGCCGGAGATTAGTTTTTCACCGTCCCCTATGCCTGCGAAATTTATTTCATTTCCGTCGATAACTTCTTGGACTAAAAGAGGAAATCCCCATTCATTGGAGATTTTATAAAAATATTCAATCGCTTCGTCTAAATTTTGCGCTTTATAAGCTTTATAATAATTACCTTTTATCATTATCGGAAAATTAAAATCTTTCGTTGTTTTTATCAAATCATCAAGCGAAACAATTTCAACGGTTTTAGGGTGTTTAACTCCTATTTTTTTGCTAAGTTCGGGTAGTTTGCGTTTTTCTCTTATTTCAAAACATTTAAAAGAAGGCAAATATGTTTTTATGCCTAATTTCTCAATATCCTTTTGGTATTTGATATACAAAGGCAATTCGACGTCCAAATTAGGAATAATAATATCGATATTTGATTTTTGTTTAATTTCAATTATTCTTTTTTTAAACTCTTCATAACCTAATGAAGGATAAGGCATCAAATATACCTTTTCAAATATTTCTTGATAGATACCGGGTTCGTTTGGGTCATAACTAAGTCCTATTAGTGAATACTCATCTACTACACTTTTAGCAACGGCAACACCTGGGGAAGGATTATCGGTATTATTTAATCCGCTTATAGCTATTTTCATTGTATTAGTCCGTAAATTTTAAGTTTTTGAAAAAAATCCTCAACATCTATATAAACATCTTCCCATTTCGCACCTGTTGTTTCGGAAATGATTTTTATAATTTCATTTTTATTTTTTCCTTGCTTTAACAAATCGATAATTTTCTTTGCCGAAGCGTTTAACTGATACGATGTCCCGAGTGAAGGAATAAAAGCTATATTGTTTTCATCTATAATTATATCATTTAATACCATCTCTTCTCCTTTTAGGATTTGCATAATGATAATATAGTAATGTTAATACAAAGTAAATACACTGTATTATACCATTACCAAAAAAACTTCTTACAATTTTCACACTTTCACCACTTTCACATTTTCACCACTTTCACATTTTCACTATTTGTAAGTTTTGGTGAAAATGTTAGATTTGTTTTGTTTTTTGGTATTATGCATTAAAATTAAATAAACGTTTGATTATCTTTTTGATTTTTTATTGTATTTTTAAAAAATATCATTTTTTCAAATACGGCTTGCTTAGTGATTCTAAATTTCGATTGATATGCTTTTGATATTTTTCATAGGACACAATTGAATGCTCATTTATTACTTTGGGTAACTTATAATCAATTTTTATGTGTATAAATTTGTATAATTGATAAATTTTTCTTATAATATTTACACAGGATTTAGGGTTTAGGGTTTAGAATTTAGGGTTTAGTGTTGAGGATTTAGAAATATATATATAAAACATCTAAAACCTAAATCCTAAAACCTACAAGCGAAGCGATCTAAATCCTCAATCCTATTTAATAAAAGGAGTATAATAATGACAACGGTTTTACTATTTGCTTCGGGATTGCTTTTAGGAGTGATACTTTTGTATTTACTCGGTATTGCGGTTGCGCCGTTTAATCCGGGAGATGTGAAAAATGATCATTTCGAATGCGGACTTCCGCCTAGTAGCGAAGTGCCTATGAAAGCGAATTTCGGATATTTTATATTTGCTATTGCGTTTATCGTATTTGATATGGCGGGGTTGTTTTTTAGTTTGTTTGTTTTTACCAATTCTTCAGAAGCGTTAAATTGGGCTATGGCGTTTGGGATATTATTGTTTGTTAGTTTATCGATTAGTATGAAGGAGTATAGAAATGCTAAAAGTGCTTGATTTTTTTAATTACG
>CAYSKX010000021.1:0-8017 GCA_964431845.1 uncultured Nautiliales bacterium
AGGTGAGGGGTGAAAAAAGGTGCTAATGTCGTATTATTTATTTGGATTGGTATTATAAATAATTATAAAATATGATATAATTATCCTTATTAAAAAGGATAAATAATGAAAAACACTTTTAAACTGCTTATTAATGATTTTTTTGATAAAAAGTTAAATGTAAAAAAAAGAGATATAAACATTCCGTTAAATAGCAATAAAATAGTAACCCTTGTAGGTGTTAGAAGAAGCGGAAAAACTTATATTTTGTATGATTTGATTAATGAGTTGAGAAAAAAAATTGACACTAAAAATATAATTTATATAAATTTTGAAGATGACAGATTATTCGGATTAAAAGCAAATGATTTATCTCTTTTAATTGATGCTTATTTTGAGATGTATCCACAAAAAAGAGATGAAAAGATATATCTGTTTTTGGATGAAATTCAAGAGATTGACGGATGGGAAAAGTTTGTTAGAAGAATTTACGATACTCTAAATATTCAAATTTTTCTGACAGGTTCATCTGCAAAGATGTTATCGGTAGAACTTGCTTCATCTCTTAGGGGTAGGACTATTACTTATGAAATATTTCCATTAAGTTTTAAAGAATATTTAGATTTTAAAGATATAGAAGTAAACTTATACTCTTCAAAAAGCCTCTCTTTCATAAAAAACCAATTTGAAATTTATCTAAAAGAAGGAGGCTTTCCTGAAATAGCCTTTGAAGAAGATAAAGACATAAAACAAAGAATTTTAAGGGATTACGTAGATTTGATAATTTACAGGGATATAATAGACAGATACAATATCAAAAATCTCTCTTTACTGAAATTTCTCATAAGATACACTTTTTCAAACCCTTCAACCCTTATGAGTTTTAATAAACTTTATAATGAACTAAAAACATTAGGATATAAACTTTCAAAAGATACGCTTTTTGATTATTTTGATTATTTGAATGATGCTTATGCTTTGTTTTTTGTTCCGATTTTTAGAAATTCGATAAAAGAAGAACAAAGAAATCCGAAAAAAGTTTTTATTGTAGATAATGGATTTAATTATATTTATCATACTTCATTTTCGAATGAATACTCTAAATTATATGAAAATTTAGTGTTTTTACATTTAAGAAGAAAATACAAAGAAATTTATTATTTCAAAGAAAAGCAAGAAGTTGATTTTTTTGTCCCGGAAGCGAATTTACTTATAAATGTTAGTTTCAAAATAGATAATCAAAAAACTTTAAATAGGGAAATATCGGCACTAAAAGAAGCAATGGAAAAATATAAAATAGATAAAAGTTATTTAATTGCTTCCGAAGAAGAAAAAGAAATAAACGGTATTGAAGTTATACCTATTTGGAAGTTTTTGTTAGATATGCCACCCCAATAAAAAAGCGGAAATAAATATATAAATTCATAAATTGAAAGAAGAGTTGAAATTATGGAATATAAATATAAAAAATCAAATATAGTCAAATATAGATTTATATATTGAATTTTTATATAAAAATGGACTAAAACATTCTAAAATATTTACAGATAAAGAAATAATACCAAAACACAAAATAAATCCAACATTTTTACCTTTTTTCACTCTTTTTCACTTTCTTTCACTTTGCGATTTTTTGGTGAAAAAAGGTGAGGGGTGAAAAAAGGTGCTAATGTCGTATTATTTATTTGGATTGGTATAATAAATTCTATTGTTGATATTTTTAAAACTCCAGAAATAACTCAAACTTTTTTTGAAATTAAACTTAAGGATATTGTAAAAACGAAGCAAAATTGACAAACTCAAAAAAACTCTTTAAAATACTTTTAAAAACATCCTAAAAGACACTAAATGGTAATTAGCGCAAATGAAGTTAAAAAAAGAGGAGTTTCCGTTTTTGACGAAATGCTTAAAAAATTCGACGAAGTGATTATCTCTTTTAGAGGCAAAAAAAGTATATAGTAATGAATCTAAACAAATATGAAGAATTAAGAGCAAAAGAACTCGAACTTGCATATAAAGAAGTAATGGAAGATTATGAAAAAGGAAATTATAAAATACTCAGTGCAAAAGAGCATATTGAAAATATAAAAAGAGAGTTGAGTGCATAAAATAATAAAAACAAATTTAATAGATATAGGCTCGCAACGATATATTAAAGGACGAAAATGAATGTTATTACACTTTTTAAAAAATTATTGACTTTCAAATCAATTACTCCAAATGACGACAAAGCTATGGAGTTTATCAAAGAATATCTAAACGATTTTGAAATAATAGAATGTGAAAAAGAAGGCGTTAAAAATCTGTTTTTATACAAAAAATTCGGTGAGGGTGAGCATTTGTGTTTCGGAGGACATATTGATGTAGTGCCTCCAGGAGAGGGATGGAAAAGCGATCCTTTCACTCCTACAGAAAAAGACGGTTTTATATACGCAAGAGGTGCGCAGGATATGAAAAGCGGAGTTGCGGCATTTTTGTGGGCTTTAAAAAACGTTTGTGATTTTAACGGAACACTTTCGGCGTTAATTACCTCCGATGAAGAAGGTGATGCTAAATACGGCACTAAATATATGCTTGAAATTTTAAAAGAAAAAAACTTAATTCCCGATTTTGCGATAGTTGCCGAGCCTACTTGCGAAAAAGTTTTCGGCGACGCTATTAAAATAGGAAGAAGAGGATCAATCAACGGTTATTTAACCTTAAAAGGTCTTCAAGGACATGCGGCATATCCCGAAAAATCTATCAATCCTATTCATCAAATAGCTCCTATTTTGTCAAAAATAGCGGGATACGATTTAGACGAGGGAGACGAATATTTTTGTGCTAGTAAAATCGTTATTACGGATATTAGAGCCGGGATGCAAGTAACGAACGTAACTCCCGGAATACTTAAAATGATGTTTAACGTTCGAAACAATACTCATACCGACAAAGAAAAAATCCGAAAATTTTTTGAAAAAAACTTCAAAGGATTAAATTATACGCTTGAATTAAAACAAAGCGCCGAAGCGTTTGTTACGAATCCCGATACGAAAGTGGTAAAAATACTTGATAAGGCAATCGAAAAACATACAAACGTTAAGCCGAAACACTCTACCGCCGGAGGAACGAGCGATGCGAGATTTTTTGCAAAATACGGCATTAAAGTTGTAGAATTCGGAGTCAAAAACGACACCATTCATGCTCCAAACGAGCGCACAACGGCTGAAGAAGTTAGCAAACTTGCCGATATATTTGCTGAAACTATAATTATGTTTGCTGACGCAAACGCTTAAAGCTGAAAGCATAAAGCTAAAAGCTTTTTAGGTATAATTATTAATAATATAGACAATATTGCATATATCTTGCTTTAAGCCTTGAGCTTTAAGCCCTAAGCTTTATCAAACAGGAAGGGAGAATGTGAATTGAGGAAAGTGTATGAATTAAAAAAGGGAATGCAAATTTTAGTTGATGACGAAATACTTGAATTTGAAGAAATAAGAGGAGATAAAGCGATATTTTATAACAGCTGGGGAATTGAAGTAGAATATCCAGATTATTTGGATATTGACGAAATAGGAATATTAATAACACATGACACCCTCCATACACAATCAGATTATTCGGCGCCTTCTTTATTTTAGGATTGAGGATTTAGGATTGAGGATTTAGGTTTTAGGGTTGAGGATTTAAAGTTATGAATTATGAGCTATGAATTTTGAATTAAAATATCTAAAACCTACAAGCGCGCAGCGCGACCTAAAACCTAAAACCTAATTCCTACAAGCGAAGCGACCTAAAACCTAAATCCTCAAACCTCAATCATAAGGAAACAAATGACAACCGAAAAATTTAAAAGTGAAATTGAAACGTTAAATAGATTTTTTCAAATATATTGCAGTGCCAAACATTGTAATCAATACGAAAAAAAATATAATATCAACTATAAAAACGTTTCATTTGAATTTAATAGCTTCTTATGCGAAGAGTGTCATAATTTATTAAACTATTCGATACAAAGACTTAAAGAATGTCCTCATAATCCGAAACCAAGATGTAGAAACTGCGAAAATCCATGTTATGAAAAAAACAAATACAAACAAATGGCTAAGATTATGAGATTTGCGGGTATGAAATTAGGACTTACGAAAGCCGCAATGAAAATTAAAAAAATTTTTAAAAAGAGTTAAATAGTTTTAAATAGATTATTACTTCCCAAAATATAGCTTCTTTATTTTTATCGCTATTTCTCATCTCTAGTTCTTTATCTAACAAAAATTTAAGCAATTTAAAATAATCTTTTTCTTTAAATTTTATTGCAAGTTCTACTCTTTGTTTGTTTATATGGATAGGCAGTTTATACCCGAGAAGCCCTTCAAGCGAAGAGGCGCCGGTTTTTTTGATATAAAGATTATAAGTGTATAAATCTCTAACATATCTTATTAAAGCCGGAATAATTCTTCTAAAATCGTTGGTTTCCAGAAATTGTTTTAAGTTTTCATAAAAATCTTTGCCGTTTAATAAAAGCACGAAAAGCTCTTCAAAACTCTCTTCTTTGTATTCGAATACGAGTTTTTTAACATCCTCTACGGATATATTAGAAGAATAAAGCGCTAATTTTTCCAGCTCTTTTTTTATAAAAGCGCTTCCTGTCGAAACGGCAAGGTGCATTTTCGCTTCGTGTGAAATTTCGATATTTAATTCTTTTGCGTATTCGTTTATCATTTCAATTATTTCTCTTAAACTCGGCTCGAAAAAACGGACGAAATTTTTACCGAAAATTGCAGGTTTTTTATTTGCGTAATAAAAGAAAAAAAGATAAGCGTTATTTGTAAGTTTAATTAATTTATCAATATTTTGAGGAATTTTATTATGTTTTATAATCAAAACGTTAATTCCTCCGAAAAGCGAAGCTTCGCTTAAATGAATTTTAGCTTTTTCATAATCATACTCATCAAAATAAAATTTCAATATGTTTTCATCTTTAAATTTTTGCAAAATCTTTTCTTCATATTGCTGTAAATAAAAATCATTTCCGAAAAATACACAATATTTCGGTATTTGCACTAATTTATCAAAATCTTTTTTATACATTTGTGCCTTTTTTATAAAATTATATCTTAAAATAAGGAGAAAAAATGAGAAGAGATTTTAATAATACTTCACAATACAACCCTTTCTCACCCTTTCTCACTCCCTTTCACTTTCCCCTTGATTTTTGCGGTAGCAATATCCGAACTTATTATTTCAATATCCACTTTTTCAAACATATTATATTTTTTCTTATCTTGTAAAAACACTCTTGCACCAAGAAGCAACCCTTCGGTTATTTTAGCAATTGCCGGAATTTCCGTATCTTCAATTATCGCTTTATAAACTTTTCCTATATTTTCTTTTGCATATCTTGCATATTTTCTATCATAAAAATCCCATTCTACTTTCATAGCTTCTCTTTCAAGCTCACTTATTTTAACGACTAACGCTTCGATGTTTCTTAATATAAACTCCGTTTGTTTTTTATCGTCTCTTTTTAACGCTTTTAAGAGTCTATGAAGAGTAAGGTCGGAATATCTTCGAATAGGAGAAGTAAAATGCGTATATTTTTCAAAACCAAGAGCGTAATGCCCTATATTTTTCGCTTCGTATCTCGCTTGTTTTTGAGAGCGTATTATCAATTTATCGACTTCTTTTTCAATACCTAACATTTTTGCCTGTTTTTGAATATTACGAATATTTTTTTCAAAATCTTTTTCGTTATCGACATCTATATTCAGCGCTCTTAAATTTTCATACAATTCGTCAATACTGCTTAAAGAAGGTTTTTCATGCACTCTAAAAATTCCAAAATCAATCATCTTAGCGGCGGCTTTATTAGCAAGAAGCATACAATCTTCTATAAGCTTATGAGAAGCAGTTTCGCTCTCAAGCGTTATGTTTTTTATTAATCCTTTATCGTTTAAAGTCATTTTAATTTCATCATTGCTAAAATCAAATCCTTTTTTTAATCTTTCTTTTCTGATTGTTTTTATTTTCTCCCAAAGAGGCAATAGCCAATTCAATATTTCTTTATCGACATCATCCGTTTTTTCAAATTTTGCTTCTAAAAATTCGTCAATTCTATCGTATGAATATTTTCGCTCGGATTTTATTACGGCTTCTAACAGTTCTTCTTTAATTACTTCGTTTTTATCGTTGAATGTTATTTTAAATACGAAAGAAAGTCTTTTTTGATTTTCTTTTAAAGAACATATATTTTCGCTAAGTTCGCGCGGCAACATCGGTATCGCTTTATGCGGGAAATAAATACTAAAGCCCCTCTCTTTCGCTTCTTTATCTATATTTCCGTTTAAAAACACATATTCGCTTACGTCCGCAATTGCGACATATAGTTCATTTCGCTTTTTATCGAAATATATTGCATCGTCATGATCTTTTGCGCTCGGAGGATCTATCGTGCAAAAAGGAAGAGACGTTAAATCGATATGATTCGGATAAAAATCCTCATCTACATAATCTCCAAACGCCTTAGCTTCACTCAACGCTTTTTTGCTAAATTCTTCTTTTTTATCGTATAAAGCAAGAGAAATTTTTTCATCTACCCACGCATCGTCAATAACACCCAAAACATCGACAATTTTATTCGTATAATTATCCACTTTGAATACGGCACCGAAAGGAAGTTTTTTTAATGTTTTTTTCTTTTCGTTTACATAAACTATCTGATTGGTTTTGATGTTTTTTAAAATCGGTGTTTTGTTTTCAAACGTCAAATACACCACGCTTACACTAAAAGCCTTTTCCAATAGATATATAACTTTAGCTTTCGGGCGTCCTTTTTTGTTAAAAAGTTTGCGAACTATTACCAAATCGTTTTTACCAGCACCGTTTAAATGCTCCGATTCGATTAAATAATCTTTTTCTTTAACACCAAGAGGCGTTAAAAATCCGTATCCGTTTCTTGTGATATCGATTTTACCTATTCTATATTTTGAATTTAATTTTATAAGTTTGGAATCTTTAACGATTTTTAGAAAAATCAAATCGTTAATAATATCTCTTTTATCTCTTGGCACATCCTTTGAGGCTATGCCGGTAATCAATTTATATGCAAATTCTTTCAATATTATCCTTTAATCAAATCAACAGCCGATTCCAAAGATTTTATATCAAGAGAATATTTTTTCGCCAATTTAAACGCTTTTTTAACACTTTCTTCGTTATAAGATTTAATCATATCAATTAATGTCTTTAATACTAATAACGCTGCACTTTCCGTCTGATAATCTCCTTGAGGATTATTAATATTGCTCATGCTTTCAATCAAATCATCACCAAAATTCCAATGCTTAAAAATTTCGGTAGTTATTTCGACGGTTGTAGCACCTATATACTTTTTTTCTAACTTTTCTCTATTTTCTTGATTTGCTAATCTACTTCTAAAACTTTCACTTTTTCTTTCGTGATTTAATATAAATGAAATTATTACCGCTCCTATATCTATCAAAAACGAATTAGTTGCTAATATATCAAGCCTATTTCTATCTTTTTTGAACCAATTTACCGCAACAGCATTTCTTTGAGACGAAACATTATGAAATTGCATTTCGTTTATGCCGTATGCGCTTAAATCGAACTTAAGAGAATTTCTTATCGCAAAAGATATTGCAAAACCTTTAACCGTTGACATACCAAAAAGCGATACAGCTTGATCAACATTTTTGATTTGTCTTGTAAATCCGTATAAAGGAGAATTTGCAGCCTTTAATAAATTAGCCGTCAAAAAAGGGTCTTCTTTAACAATTTTTATTAAATCCGAAATTGATGAGCTTGGATCATTTGTTATTTTTTGAATTTTCAATACGCTCTTAGGGAGGGGCGGTAAAGATTTTATTTGATTTAATATCTTTTCATTCATTTTTACTCCTTAGTTTTATAAAAAAAATAATTTTTCAAAACCTTTTTTCTTTAATTTTTATTTTATCATTTTTTTATAATAATACCAAATATTAACTGACCTTACGCAAAAAATTTTTCTACCTCTTAACTAATTTTATCCATA
>CAYSKX010000022.1:0-7877 GCA_964431845.1 uncultured Nautiliales bacterium
GGATATGCGGCGACAACATCAACTTCAGCTTGTCTTAAAGCGTGAGCTGTCGCCATATTTCCATCCCATACTTCCTTTGCTTTTAATTCATATTTTTGTGCCATTATCAATCCTTTTATTTATCTTCTTTTTTAGGCCACTTATTTAAAGCCTCTTGATTATCAGTTTGCTCCGGAAACATTAATAACGCTTTTATCGGTGTAGGACATACGTCCACGCACACACCGCAACCTTTGCATAAATTATAATTTATTCCTTTAATTTTTGCTTGTTTTTTTCCTCTTTTGTTTGTAACTTCTTCCACTTCAAAGCAACTATCCGGACATGCTACCCAGCAAAAACCACAATCGATACAAAGTTCTCTATTATAAACGGGTTTTTCCACCCTCCAGTCCGCAACTTTATAATTATACGAATGAAATTTGCTTCTTATTTTATTTGCAGGATCTTCAAACGAAGGAAGAATTGCAGCAAATTCTATTTTATCCCATGTTGTCATCATTTCTTTTGGTGTTGCCATAATTTCTCCTTAATTTACTTCTTCGTAAGCTCTTTTGATAGCTCTTAAGTTACCGTCGATAATTTTTTGAGGGAATTTCGAAAGAATATCTTCAATTGAAACCAAAAACCCTTCAAACGGTAAAATTTCCGAAATTTTAATAAACGCTCCGAGCATCGGAGTATTAGGTATTGCTCTTCCTATTTCTTCTTGAGAAATTTTAATCGCATCTATTACGAAGAGTTTTTTACCCTCAAGATGTTTTGCTTTTTGGATAAGTTCGTCTTTTGATAAATGAGTAGTTACTATAAATATAGTTTCATCCGTAGTATTATCGACTATTTCTTCTTGATAAACCAAAGAAGGATCGATTACCAGGACAAAATCCGGACTCATCCATTTAGAATGATCCAAAATAGGCTCATCAGCTATTTTATCATACGCCGTCATAGGCGCTCCTCTTTTTTCAGCACCGTAAACCGCATACGCTTGAACGTATTTACCGGTTCTTGCCATTACGTCCGCAAGTGCTTTCGCACCCGTTACCGCTCCTTGTCCCGCGCGAGAATGCCATCTGATTTGTAGCATATTTATCCTTTATATTTTATTGAGATTTGTATAAATTTAATATAGCATAAATTTCGTCCGAAATTGCTTTTATTCGTTTTATTTTCGTTTTTTTATTAAAAATGTTACTTTTGGTAATAAATAATTATGACTTTAAAATTGTGAATTTCGATTTATACCATTGCTAAAAAAACTTCTTACAATTTTCACACTTTCACCAAAAGTTACAAATAGTGAAAATGGTGAAAATGGTGAAAATGTTAGATTTGTTTTGTTTTTTGATATAATATCTTTTTATAAGATGTAATTATATTTCATGTGCTATAATACCAAATAAATATGATTTAAAGGGAATAAATGAGAAGTGAATGGATAAAAAAAAGAATTAACGATAAATCTAGAACACAAATGTATTATGCTAAAAAAGGCATTATTACCGAAGAAATGGAATATGTAGCGGATATCGAAAACTTAGATGCCGAACTTGTTAGAAGCGAAATTGCAAGAGGAAGACTTATAATTCCCGCGAACATAAATCACAAACACGTTAAACCTATGGCAATAGGTAGAATAAGTAAAACAAAAGTAAATTCGAACATAGGAGCGAGTGCCTTAGCAAGCGATATCGAAGAAGAGGTGAAAAAACTTGAAACCTCCGTTCGATACGGTGCTGATACGGTAATGGATTTGAGTGCGGGTGCTAAAAATATGGACGAAATACGCGAAGCGATAATAGCCGCCTCACCTGTTCCGATAGGAACCGTCCCTATGTATCAGATTATAGACGAGATAGGTGATGTTTTGAAACTTACTTATGACGATATTTTAAGAGTGCTTGAAAAACAGGCGAAACAGGGAGTCAGTTATTTTACTATTCATGCGGGGTTACTTCTTAGACATATGCCGCTTGTAGCACAAAGAAAAATGGGAATAGTTTCGCGCGGAGGAAGTTTGACGGCTTCGTGGATGTTAAAACACCACAAAGAAAATCCTTTTTACACCATATTCGACGATATTTTGGATATTTGCAAAGAATACGACGTTGCACTTTCATTAGGAGATAGTCTAAGACCCGGTTGTCTTTACGACGCAAGCGACAAAGCACAATTAGAAGAGCTTAAAACTCTTGGAGAATTAACGCTTAAAGCATGGGATAAGGACGTTCAGGTCATGATAGAAGGTCCGGGACATGTTCCGATTAACGAAATTGAAAGAAATGTCCGATTAGAGCAAATATATTGCCATGAAGCGCCTTTTTACGTATTAGGTCCGCTTGTGCTTGATATAGGTGCGGGATATGATCACATAGGAAGCGCTATAGGAGCGGCGATAGCGGCATGGCAAGGCGTAAGTATGCTATGCTACGTAACGCCAAAAGAGCATCTTGGACTTCCGAATGAAGAAGACGTGCGCGAAGGTATGCTTGCTTATAAAATAGCCGCGCATTCCGCGGATATAGCCAGAAAAATTCCGGGAGCGAGAAATAAAGACGACGCTATGAGTGATGCAAGATATAGATTTGATTGGAAAACACAGTTCGAATTAGCCTTAGATCCGCAAAGAGCGAAAGAATATCATGACGAAACACTTCCCCAAGAAATATTCAAAGAAGCGGAATTTTGCAGTATGTGCGGTCCGAAATTTTGTAGCTATAAAGTAACGCAAGAAGCTATGAAAAATTTCGATTGGGAGGAGTTTAAGAAAGAAGCGGCTAAAAGGATGGGAAGTGAGAATAGGTGAGAAGAGGTAAGAAAAGGTGAGAAAAGGAGAAAAATGGAAATTTTAATACATCCGAAAACTCAAAAAGTAACGATTGAAATACCGAAAGAATATATCGATAAAGATTTGGAGATTGTTGTTAAGCCAAAAAGTAATTTAGCCGGATTAGCCGGAAGCTTAAAAGTTCCAAAAGAGATGATAGATTATGAATTGGAGAAAAAAGCTTGGGAGATGGCTGTTAGGGAAAAATATGCTAAGAATTGATGCTAATATTATTTTAAGATTTTTGTTAGCTGATAATGAAAAAATGTTTGAAGTATCTAAAAAAATTTTGTATCAAAATGTATATTTAGCTAATGAAGTTTTAGCAGAAGTTGTATATGTTTTAGAAAAATTTTATAAATTTAAAAGAGAAGTTATTTTTGATAGGCTTTATAGATTGTTAAACGAGAAAAATATTTTTAATTTTGACAAGCAATTCGTATTAAAGGCACTTGAAATCTATAAAGACACTAAACTTGATTTTGTAGATTGTTTATTATGTGCTTACGGTGAGATTGACGAAATTGCAACATTTGATAAAAAATTGCAAAAGTGTATTGACAAAAACAAAAAAAAGTAATATAAAGTAAAAAACTTTAAGGAGAGACAGTGAAAGATAAAATTAAAGATTTATTACGAAACGTAGTTTATCCGGGCTTTAAAAAAAGCGTGGTTGATTTCGGATTTGTAAAAGATATTGAAGTAAGTGAAGATGGTAAACAGGCTATTATTACCTATCAGATCCCCTCTACGGATGACGAAATAGCCTCTAAACTAAACGATGCCACTATCGATACGCTTAAAACTCAAGGAATAGAAGCGAGTGTAAATATCATAAGACCGAAAAAACCGAGAGAAACTTCAAGTAGAGGCGTTAATAAAATGCCGAATGTAAAAAGTTTCGTAATGATAAGTAGCGGTAAAGGAGGAGTAGGTAAAACTACGACGGCCGTGAATTTGGCGTTAGCGCTATCTAAAGAAGGCAAAAAAGTAGGGATATTAGACGGAGATATTTACGGACCTAATGTTGCAAGAATGCTTGGTATGCAAGACAAAAAACCGGAAGTTATAGGCAATAAGGTCAAGCCGTTTGAAAATTACGGAGTTAAATTCATTTCAATGGCAAATCTTCTTCCCGAAGGTAAAGCGCTTATGTGGAGAGGCGCTATGCTTGTAAAAGCACTTGGGCAGTTTATGGAAGATGTTGACTGGGGAGAACTTGATATATTGGTTATAGATATGCCTCCGGGAACGGGTGATGCGCAAATGACAATGGCACAGCAAGTTCCGGTAACGGCAGGAGTGGCGGTAACGACTCCTCAAACGGTAGCAGTTGATGATGCAAAAAGAAGCTTTGATATGTTTAAACAGCTTCATATTCCTATTGCCGGAATAATCGAAAACATGAGCGGATTTATCTGTCCGAACTGCGGAGTTGAATACGATATTTTCGGCAAAGGTGCCGCCGCTACATTAGCAAAAGAGTATAACACCGAAGTATTAGCGCAAATTCCAATCGAACCGGAAATTATAATCGGCGGTGACGGAGGAAATCCTATTGTGATAAATAGACCTGAAAGCGAAAGTGCTAAAAGATTTGCTAAAGCCGCAAAAAAAGTTATCGAATATATAGATTACGTATTAGCTGAAGAGCTTTGCGGCAATGAAATGATTCAACCTATTTACGGTGTAAACGGCACTCCGAGTGCTTGTAGTATGAGATAATAAACGTCTTTTTTAGGCGTTTATTTTAAAGATAAAAGATGAATTTATTAAAAAATCTTTGTTATTCGATTTGGATTACAATTAAAAGATTATATATGGATGGTATTGTTGCAATAGCAATATTGTTGGTTATTTCGTTTATAATTAAGTTTTTTTGCGGTTTTTTATACTAATGAATAAATTAGAGTTGCTGAATACTGTAAAAGTTTATTTTTTATACCGGCTACGAGATAGCGTCACATATGAGTTTTTAAATTTGTAACGTCGGTTTAATCGGTGAAATTTTCGAAATAATTAGCATAAAGCAGTCCTGTTTCCGATATATTTAGTTAATCTTTGGTTGTCTATTTTGCTATAATTGTATCCCTTGAAAAATATCATTTTTTTAAATGAATTTATTTAGTAATCGAAAATTTTCAAAGTGACGCTTTTTTAAAATGATATTTTTAGAGGATTTAATCACAATAAAAGGATATTGGTGGATTTTGAAAAAATAGCAAAAGAAGTGCTTGAAATAGAAGCAAATGAGCTTTTAAACGCTGATGTCAGCGGAATAAAAAAAGCTGTTGAAATTGCGTATAACACAAAAGGCAAACTAATAGTTACGGGAGTAGGAAAATCAGGACTTATAGGCTCTAAAATCGCCGCAACGCTTGCAAGCACGGGAACTCCTAGCTTTTTTATACATCCGACCGAAGCGTTGCATGGCGATTTGGGGATGATTACTAAAGCCGATAGCGTTTTGGCTATCAGTTATTCAGGAGAGAGTGAAGAGCTTATTAAAATTTTACCTCATATCAAAAGATTTGAAGTGCCTCTTATCGCAATGACAGGCAAAAGTGATTCAACTCTTGCGAGATATGCGGATGTGGTTTTGAATATTTACGTCAATAAAGAAGCATGTCCGCTTAATACGGCTCCGACAAGTTCAACCACTTTAACTCTCGCTATGGGTGATGCATTAGCCGTATGTCTTATGAAAAAAAGAAATTTTACAAAAGAGGATTTCGCTTCTTTTCATCCGGGAGGGAGTCTTGGCAAAAAGCTTTTTGTCAAAATCAAAGATTTAATGAAAAAAGATTTTCCCGTAGCTGATGAAAACGACACCTTACAAGAAGCGATTATTAAAATGACCGAAGGAAAACTCGGACATGTTTTATTTTTGAAAAACAATAAAGTTTATGCGCTTTTAAGCGACGGAGACCTTAGACGCGCTATGATGAGTGATAAATTCGATTTAAAATCAAAAGCGATAAATTTTGCGACGCTAAATCCTAAAACCATATCAAAAGAAATCTTAGCTTCAGATGCGCTTAAGTTTATGGAAGATAACAAAATACAGTTTTTACCTGTAACGGATGAAAACAAAAATATTGCGGGAGTTATTCATATTCATAATTTGGTAGAAGCGGGGATTAGGTGAAAGTGGTGAAAATGTGAAAATGTGAAAATGGTGAAAGTGTGAAAATGTGAAAGTGTGAAAATGTGAAAATGTGAAAGTGTGAAAATGTGAAAATGTTGGAAATGGTGATAAGATATAAAAAAAGACAAAAATTTGTCCGATATTCACTTTAAAAAAGTGTTTGCGCGAATGGAAAAATTACACCATTAACAAAAAAAATCTCTTACAATTTCACAATTTCACAATTTCACCGTTTTCACCATTTTCACTACAAATTTAAAGGAATAAAAATTGAGATTAAATAAATTTATAAGTCATCATTCGACTTATAGTAGGCGTGAAGCCGATAAACTGATATTTGACGGACGTGTTAAAATAAACGGCAAAATTATAAAAGAACCAGGTTTTGAAGTTAGAGATGGCGATAAAGTCGCTATAAACGGCAAACCGGTTAAAAAAAGCACAAAATATACATGTATTGTGTATAATAAGCCAAGAGGTGAACTTGTAACCAAAAAAGACAATAGAGGAAGAAAAACGATTTATGATACCTTACCTGCAAAATATAAACATTTCATACCCGTAGGAAGGCTTGATTTTAATAGCGAGGGGCTTTTGATTTTAACGGATTCTCCGAAAATAGCACATGCGCTTATGAATTCCGATTTGCCGAGAGTTTATAAATTAAAAATAAAAGGCGAAATAACGGAAGAGATGATTAAGGCTATGCAAGAAGGAGTTGAAGTAGGAGAGGCGGGTGCGCATAGTGAAAACGAAATTAAAAAAATGCTTTTAAAACCGTTTTTAAGTGCACAGATTATTAAAAATTCTCCTAAATATTCCACCCTTAAAGTAGCGATATCGGAGGGTAAGAATAGAGAACTAAGAAGGTTTTTTGCAAATTTCGGTAGTGATGTAATGGATTTGAAAAGACTTTCATACGGATGGATAAGTTTGAATGCCTTACCTATCGGAAAAACGAGATATTTTGATAAAAGAGAGTATAAGCTTTTGAAGGAATTTATTAGAGAATGGAGAATTGAGAATTAAAGAAGTGAAAAATGGAAAATGGAGGATTTAGGATTGAGGGTTTAGGATTTAGAAATATAAATATCTCAAACCTAAAACCTAAATCCTAAAACCTATTTAAAGGAGGAAGATTAATGAGAAAATTGACATATAATACCAGTTATAAATCCGAAGTTATAGATATTACCGCCGATATAAAAGAAACGGTTATCAAAAGCGGAGTGAAAAACGGGATAGTTACGGTTTTTTGTCCGCATTCAAGCGCTAGTATTGTAATTTTCGAAAAAAGTGACGGAAATTTAAAAAGAGATTTGCTCGGAATGCTTAAGGATGTCGTGCCTTTTAGAGATTATAGCCATTCTAATGCTAGAGCGCATTTAAAAGCGACTTTTTTAAGAAGCGATTTAACTCTTATTGTTAATAACGCAAATGTTGTTTTAGGAGAATGGCAGGGAATATTTTTGGTTGAATTTGACGGACCTAGAAATAGAAATGTATTAGTAAAGGTAATAAATGGTTAGTCCTGTTTTAATCGTAATAGTTTTGTTGTTTATTGCGCTTAGCTTTAATATTCCTTTTGCAAAATATAAAATTCCACCTATTATAGGTTATATTTTTACCGGTGTAATCGTAAGTAATATATTCGATATAGATAGACACACTATTGAAACGATAGCGGAAATGGGTATTGTTTTTTTGATGTTTATGATAGGGCTTGAATTTTCTCCGGAAAAATTAAAATCGATGAAAAAAGAGGTTTTTGGTTTTGGTTTTTTTGAAATGACACTTGTAAGCTCTTTTTTCGGATGTTTTTTTTGGTTGGTTTTGGATGTGGATGTTAGGATAGCTTTTATCGTAGGAAGTGCCATAGCGTTAAGCTCTACGGCTATAGTT
>CAYSKX010000023.1:0-7869 GCA_964431845.1 uncultured Nautiliales bacterium
TCCAACTCCCACTATTGCGGCGGTTGAAATAAACGTAGCACCGTAGCTTAAAGCCATAACAAAAGGATGTGTATCGCGTCCCGCGAGTAGATAATCCGTTGATGTTTTGGTTTTAGAATACCCCATCCATCCGAGCCATCCTACCGCTATCAAATAAAGAATGATTATTGCCGTTTCTAAAAAGCTCATAATAACTCCTCATTGATTTCTTTTTCTTCTTTAGCCCATTTTGCAAGCAAAACTTCATTGCTTTCTTCGTCACCTTTATTCCAATTGATAATTCCGTAAACTACA
Organism: uncultured Nautiliales bacterium; assembly: GCA_964431845.1. Taxonomy (GTDB): domain Bacteria; phylum Campylobacterota; class Campylobacteria; order Campylobacterales; family Nautiliaceae; genus Nautilia. The sequence continues at coordinate 295 of CAYSKX010000023.1, forward strand.
CATAATAGTGCGCTTAGTATTGTCAGCCAAAACGCTAAGCTAACACCTGTGTCAAAATGCGACATTTTATCTCCTTTTATTATTATACCTAATCCAAAACAAATTTGACATTTTTCACTTTTTATCACCCTTTTTCACTTTTTATCACCATTGTAAGTTTCGGTGAAAAAAGGTGAGGGGTGAAAAAAGGTAATTATGTCGCAATATTTATTTGGATTGGCATTTATATTGATTTAAATTTTATCTAAATTTTATTAAATTAAGGAAAAATTAAAAAATTTTTTGTTATTATTGTTTAAAACTTACACAAAGGTTATATATGAAATTGACATTAATGGGAAATGAAGCTATTGCGTGGGGGCTTTTGCATTCAAATACCAAAATGGTTAGCGGCTATCCCGGCACACCTTCAAGCGAGATACTTACTACCGTGCAAAAACTTAAAAAAGATTTGCCTATATACGCCGAGTGGGCGACTAACGAAAAAGTCGGCTTTGAAGTGGCGTATGCGGGGGCTATTGCCGGAGTGAATACGGCCGCGACTATGAAACAAGTCGGACTTAATGTAGCGAGTGATGCGTTAATGAGTGCCTCTTTTATAGGAAACAAAGGAGCGTTTGTTTTGATTGTGGCGGATGATCCGGGGTTTAATTCCTCCCAAACCGAACAAGACAGTCGCGAGTTTGCAAGATTTGCGAGAATTCCCGTAATGGATCCCGCAACTCCTCAAGAAGCTTACGATTTTACGAAACTCTCAAGCAAAATATCAAAACATTTCGAAATACCGGTAATGCTAAGAAGCGTTATGAGAGTTTCTCACTCAAGAGAAATAGTCGAAATAGAAGATAATTTCAAATTTCAAGATACTCAAGGTAATTTTGAGCGTGATATACCAAGATGGGCTGCTGTTCCAAGAGCCGGAAGACTTGCACAAGGTTATGAGCAGCTTGATAGAATAGATAAAATCAAAATTTATAATTATAATGAATTAATTAAGCCTAAAATCGATAAACTTAAAGGCACTCGGAATTTGATTATTTCAAGCGGAAGTGCTTACGGATATACGAAAGAAACGATTGAAGAATTAAATCTTAATATCGATATTTTAAAAATAGATATGCCTTATCCTTTGCCTGTCGATGAATTAAAAGAGTTTGTTAAAAATTATGAAAAAGTGCTTGTTATAGAAGAAACTTATTCGGTTATAGAAGAGCAAATAAGAAGCGAAAACGTATATGGAAAAATGAGCAATCATGTTCATTCGATTGATGAAATGAATAAAGAAAAAGTGCTTGAAGCATTAACGAAAATCGGGTTTTATGATGGTGAAAATATTTATAAACCCGTATTTAGCGTAGATAATCCCAAAACAAGAAAACCTAATTTATGTCCGGGATGTCCGCATAGAGATATTTATTTCGCTATCAAAAAAGTATTTCGTCCGAAAAAATCAATATACCCATCAGACATAGGATGTTATACTCTCGGAATAAATCTTGATGCGATAGATACGGTTTTGTGTATGGGAGCAAGCGTTTCAATGGCGCACGGATTTGCGATAGCCGATAAAAACAAAACGGTAATAGCTACAATTGGAGATTCTACATTTTTCCATTCCGGAACGGCACCGCTTATAAACGCCGTATATCAAAAAGCTAAATTTATTCTCGTAATACTCGACAATTCCACAACCGCAATGACGGGAAGGCAAACAACCCCCCAAAGAGCTACGGGCGGAGTTGTGGATATTAAAAAAGTAGCCGAAGGCTGCGGTGCGGAAGTTATGGAATATTTTTACAAACCCGATATTAACGAAACGATTAACTTTTTCAAAGCCGTCAAAGAAAGATTTCAAAAGACGGATAAACCGCTTGTCGTAGTAAGCAGACAATATTGTGTTTTGGATAAGGAAAGAGCAAAAGAATTTTTACCCGGAATTTTTGCAACCATAAATGAAGAAAAATGTGTCGCTTGTGACGTATGCACCACTCAATACGTATGCCCTCCGATGCACTATAACGAAAGAGGTAAAATCGAAATCGATCCGCTTCTTTGTATAGGTTGCGGAGTTTGTATAAGCGGGATATGTCCGACGGGCGCGTTTATAGAAATGAAAAATGAAAAATAGAGGGTCTAGGATTGAGGGTTTAAGATTTAGAAATATAATATCTCAAACCTAAAACCTAATTTTGTAACGCCGACTTCAGCCGGTAAATCAAAAGGTGAAAGAAAGTGAGATATGATGAACAATATATTAGAAATTGCGGAGCTTTTGAAAAATATAGGACTTGGATTATTTGTTAATGGAAGTTATGGTATATTAAGAGGGGAAAATAATTTAGATAATTGGTATATTTGTATCGGTAGTACAATAGCTATGTATATTTCGATTAAAATACAAAGGATTTACAAATGAGTATAGGAGTGATAGCAACAACAATTCTTTTAATAATAACTATAGGATTATATATTTATACCGTAAAGTATCAGTTACGTCATAAATAAAGATAAAGTGAAAAATGGAGGTTTAGGATTTAGGGTTTAGGATTTAGAAATATAATACTCAAATCTAAAACCTAATTTTATACAAGGAGAGAATAAAATGAAATATCAGATAGTTGTAGCGGGGTTTGGAGGGCAGGGAGTTGTCTTTTTAGTAAAAGTGCTTAGTATTTGTGCTTCGAAATCTGGTTATAAATTTCTCGGAACGGAAAATCATGGAATGAGCCAAAGAGGCGGGAGTGTGAGTTCGCATATAAAAATAGGGAATTTTTATAATCCTTTAATAGACTTTGGACAAGCCGATTTACTTATAGGACTTGATAAGGACGAAGCTGCGCTTAATCTTCCTTATCTCAAAAAAGAAGGAAGCGTTGTAGTTAATGTCGATAAATTTATTGAAATTGATGCAAACGTATTTACGGTGGATGCGAATAAATTAGCGGAGGATGGAGTTTTTGACGCTAAGGGACTTAATGTTTTTATGCTCGGAGTTACTCTTGCAAAAGTGAAAAATTTTCCTTTTAGTGTTGATGAGGTAAAAGAGGCTATTGAGCAGATAAATCCCAAATTTGCGGCTCAAAATTTTGAAATTTTAGATAAAGCGCTTGAACATGGAAAGTTGTTAAATTCATGAAAACAATGGAAAATGGAAAATGTTACAATGTAAAATTTTGGAAACTCGAACTTGTTTAAGTCTTGAAATGTGCCGCAAAAGTAAAGCGGTTCCGAGTGAAGAGATGATTGGTGAAAAAAGGAGTTTTAGATTAAAAAATCTAATAATACCATTACCAAAAAAACTTCTTACAATTTTCACACTTTCACCAAAACTTACAAATAGTGAAAATGGTGAAAATGTCAGATTTGTTTTGTTTTTTGGTATAACTAATAACCAATATACCGATACAAATACAAATTGCATATATCTTGCTCTAAGCTTTTAGCTTTATGCTTTAAGCGTTTTCGAAGAAAACTTAAATAAAAGGAGAAAAAATGATTTGGAACAAAATAGAAAGTGCACCGAGAGAAGAGATAGAAAAAGTCCAATTTAAAAGACTAAAGGATACTTTAAATAGAGTTTATGCTTTGAGTCCTTTTTATAAACGAAAGTTTGAAGAACTTGGAATTATTCCCGAAGATATTAAATCGCTTGAGGATATTCAAAAACTACCCTTTACTAAAAAGCAGGATTTGAGGGATAATTATCCGTTTGGGCTTTTTACCGTGCCGATGAGTGAAGTGGTGAGAATTCACAGCTCCTCTGGAACTACCGGAAAGCCTACCGTTGTAGGATATACGGCGCATGATATGGATGTGTGGAATGAGGTAATGGCAAGAGTATATACTATGGGAGGAGTAACTTCTAAAGATATTGTTCATAATGCTTACGGATACGGACTCTTTACGGGAGGACTCGGATTTCATGAAGCCGCCGAGAAGTTAGGTGCAGCGGTTGTTCCGGCAAGCGGAGGATTTACCGAAAGACAGCTTATGCTTATGCGTGATTTCGGAGCGACGGTGCTTTGTGCAACTCCGAGTTTTGCTTTGCACTTAGCGGAAGTTGCAAGAAAAGCGGGAGTTGATTTTAGAAAAGATTATAAGCTTAAAGTCGGATTTTTCGGAGCTGAGCCGACTAGTGAGGGATTAAGGAAAGAAGTAGCGAAAGCATGGGATATTGAATATATTGAAATTTACGGTCTTAGTGAAATTATAGGTCCTGGAGTTAGTTGTAGCTGTAATAAAGGGAGAGGATTGCATATAAATGAAGATCATTTTTATCCTGAAATAATAGATCCTAAAACCGGAGAAGTTTTACCTGATGGAGAAGAGGGTGAGCTTGTTTTGACCTCTTTAACCAAACAAGCACTTCCTATTATCAGATACAGAACCGGGGATATAACAAAGCTTTATCGTGAACCTTGTGGATGCGGCAGAACGTTTGTGAGAATGGAGAGTATTCTTGGTAGAGCCGATGATATGCTTATTATTAACGGTGTAAACGTTTATCCTTCTCAAGTGGAGCATGTGATAGCGAATACCGAAGGCGTTACGTTAAATTATCAAATAGTGGCGGATAAAAAAGGTCATCTTGATAAATTGGAAATATTGGTTGAAGTAAGCGATAATATTATGATGGATAATATAGCCTCACTCGAAAAAATAAAAAAAGACCTCCAACATGCATTACTTAATAATTTGTATATTAATGCTAATGTTGTTTTGGTTGAGCCGAAAACAATTGAAAGAAGTATGGGTAAAGCGGTTAGGATTATTGATAAGAGAAAGTAATAATTGAATGGAGAATGGGGAATTGAGAATTGAGAATTTATATATCTTGCTCTCAGTTCCAAGCTTTATACGAAGGCAAAGAGCACAGAGCATAGAGCGAAGAGCTTTTTAAGGTATAATTATTAATAATAAAGACAATATTGCATATATTTTGCTCTAAGCTCTCAGCCCTCAGCTTTTAGCTTATAAATAAAAAGGAGATAATATGAAACAAATATCCGTATTTTTGGAAAAAAAACCCGGAAAATTAAAAGAAATAACGTCCGCTTTATCTAAAGAAGGGGTTTGTTTAAAAGCGGTTGAATTGGTGGAATCAAGTGATTTCGGAATTCTTAGAATTATTACCGACGATATTCCAAAAGCCTGTGAAGTGATAGAAAAAAACGGATTTTCTTTGACGCTTACGGATGTTTTAATGGTTAAGATAGATGATGAAATAGGCGCTTTTGGTAAGATTGTATCAATGTTTAGTGACGAAGGAATAGATATTGAATATTGCTATACGGTAAATAGCGAAAGTAAAGGGTGTTTTGTGTTTAAAATTAATACAAATATGCTTCAAAAAGCAAAAAAACTTTTAGAAATTAATTCAATTGCTTTTGAGTAGTTTTTTTATTTCTTCAAATTTTTCTTTAATTTCTTTTCTTTTTGCTCTTATTTCGAAATTACCCGCAGGTTTTATGTAAAATTTATAAACGCCGAGTTTCGCGGGAGGAGGGGAGTATTTATAATCGGTTATTATTTTTTTTGGAGCGATATTTTTACATAAATTTGCGCTATGCATTGTTTTTATTATCGAAAAAATAAGATTTTTATTATAAAAGAGCTCTTGTTTTATTGCCGGATGTGATACGTTTATGAATAAAATTTCGCCTTTAAGACGATAAGAAGTTATATATTTATTGTATTTTGGCGGTAGTAATGATATAATTTTTTTTAAACAACGATTCGTAGCTAATTTATCCGAATAAGGACTTAAGATATGATTAATTATTTCGTTCGCTTTTTTCATATTGGAATTATAACGTTTTTTTTGATAGGTTGCGGTTATAAGGCCGATCCCGTTTGGCAAGGTGCGCAAAACAAAGACGTAAATCGCACTGATTTGAAAATTATAGAAATAAATTCCACTTTGAATATCAGATAGGAGTAATATGAAATTTGATGCAATTATTATAGGTAGTGGTATAGCGGGAATATGGTGCGCGAAATTTTTAAACGATTACGGGTTTAAAACATTAATAATCACCAAAAACCAGGTATGGGATGCAAATAGCTTTTATGCGCAAGGCGGAGTTACGATGGCGCTTGATGAGGATGATATTGCTTTACATGTGAAAGATACTTTAAAAGCCGGCGCTTTTCATAATAATAAAAAAGCAGTGGAAATTTTAAGCAAACTTTCTTTAAAATTTAAAAAAGAAATAATCGAGTGCGGTTTTTCTTTTGATGATGAAATTACAAAAGAAGCGGCTCATAGTGTCAGCAGAGTTTATCATGCCGGAGGAGATGCGACGGGAAGGGAACTTCATAAATTTTTATTAAAAAAAGATAGAAGCTTTTTATTGAATGAAGCGATAGTTTTCGATATTTTAATTAAAGATAATACCGTTTTTGGGGTTTCGGTATTAAAAAACTCTAAAAAGTTTAATATTTATGCAAATAACGTAATAATAGCAAGTGGAGGAATAGGAGCTTTATATAAATTCGATACGAATGCCAGAACGATATCCGGCGATATGCAAGGAATTGCGATAGAAAAAGGCATAACGCTTTGCGATATGGAAATGACGCAGTTTCATCCTACGGTATTTATTGAAATGAAAACTTCTCAAAAAATGCTTTTAACGGAAGCTTTAAGAGGTGAGGGTGCTTATATTGTTGATGAAAACTCCGAAAGATTTGTTTTCGAATATGACAAAAGAGGAGAACTTGCCGGGCGCGATATCGTAAGTCGCGCTATTTTTATGCATCAGCAAAAGGGACATAAAGTTTTTCTTGATGTTAGTATGTTTGATGAAAAGTTTTTTAAAAACAGATTTCCCACTATTTATAATAAATTAAAAGATTACGATATAAACGTTCCTAAAGAAAAAATTCCTATATCTCCGGCTTTTCATTATTTTATGGGAGGTATCGGAGTTGATTTTAAATCGAAAGTGGTTGGTTTTGAGAATTTATATGCCGTAGGGGAAGCTGCGAATACTGGAGTTCACGGTGCGAATAGACTTGCAAGCAATTCTTTGCTTGAATGTTTCGTTTTTGCTAAAATTGCCGCTATGAATATAATAAAAGAAAATGTAAAAACAGATAATATAAAATTTAAAATAAATAATGAGGAATTGTTGAAAAAAGATGATAAATATTATAAAAATCTATTAAGGGAGCAAATGTGGAAAAATGTTGGTATAATACGAAAAGAAAGCGGTTTAAAAGAAGCGCTTGAATTCATTGAAAACAATATTCCGAAACTCGGAAGACTAACGAGGTTTAGGTTTTTAACGGCTCGAGAAATAGTTGAATCGGCACTTAAAAGAAAAAAATCTTTGGGTGCACATTACAGAAAGGATTGACATGGAAGAAAATTTAATTCATGATTTCACCCATACTTGGGTTGGTTATTTAGTATTATTGGTGTTCGTTGTAGGTTATTATTTTATTGCAACCGAGGAAAAATTTGAAATAAACAAAGCAAAGCCCGCACTTTTTATAGGAACGTTTTCCTTTATGTTAATAGGGGTTTATTTTGCTATAAACGGACTTGATCCTACTCCTTTGCATCATGAA
>CAYSKX010000024.1:0-7850 GCA_964431845.1 uncultured Nautiliales bacterium
ATTTGTAAGTTTTGGTGAAAGTGGTGAAAGTGTGAAAATTGTAAGAAGTTTTTTTTGGTAATGGTATAATTATACATCCAATCTTAATTAAAGGCAAATTGTGAATATATTCGTTTCGGCTAATAATACGAATCAAGGCAAAACTTACACATGTTTAAAATTATTAGAACTATTTTCTAAAAAAGGTTATAAAGTAGGAGTTATGAAACCGATAGAAACGGGAGTAAGCAATATACCCGAAGACGGATATAAACTTTTTGAAAAAGTAAAAAAATTAAATCCTTCATTTTGCAATCTTTCAATTAACGATATAGTTCCTATCAGATATGAACTTCCGGCTGCTCCTTTCATATCGGGAAAAGTTGATTTTGAAAAAATACGCCTCTCTTACGAAAAAATAAAACCTTTGTGCGATATATTGTTAATCGAAGGAGCGGGTGGACTTTTGGTTCCGGTAAGCGAAAATTTCAAAATGATTGATTTTTTGAAATTTTTTAATGCAAAATTATTTTTAGTAATAGGCTCTAGACTCGGAATGATAAATGATTTTTTATTAAACAAATATTACTTAGAACAAAACGAAATACAATATGTATGGGCTATAAACTTATTTGATGAAAAAGATTATTTAAGCGTTTCTCATCTTTTTATGAAACAATTTTTTCCCTTATTTATTCAAAAGGATTTAGATAAAATATCACAAAAACTTTTGGACAGGAGAATTAATGGATGCTGCAGAATTAAAAACCCATCTTAAATTTAATAAAAAATTTGCTAAATTAATAGAAATTGAAGAAAATACCGCAAAAGTTAGACTTGAAACAATCAAAGAAATGACAGTAGATGAAGAAGGCTTAATTCATGTAGGTTTCATTTTCGGCGCCGCTGATTTTTGTGCTATGGCTACGGTAAATGAACCATACACTTTAACGGTTAGAAGTCAATGTGAATTTATGGCACCAATTAAATTGGGTGATATTATAGAATTTGTTAGTGAAACCATATTAAAAGAAACTCGCAAACATGAAATTAAAGTTATCGGTTATTTAAATGAAATAAAAGTATTTGAAGGTGTGTTTAGTTGTGTTGTCCTTGAAAAACATATACTAAAAAAAGGCTCGTTATAACATATTATGAAAAGTTGAAAAAGCTGAAAGTTTAAAAATTTTATGCGAAAACTAAGAATCGAAACAACGCTCTAAGCTGATTCAAGTATTAGGTACTGACTATAAATGTCAGTTAGGCGATTAGACGTTGAAAGGTTTAGGCTTTAATATTATATTTCTATGCCCTAAATTCTATATCCCAATACCTCAACCCTATTAACTAGTATTTATATTAGATATGATTTGTGTTTTGGTGTTATATCATTTCGTAAAACTGTTTAAAAATATATTTCGAATCTCTAGGTCCCGGGCTTGCTTCGGGATGGTGCTGAACGGAAAAAACTTTTTTGTTTTTATATCTAACGCCTTCTATGGTTGAATCGAATAGATTTGTATGAGTTACTTCGGCAATTTCCTTAATAGATTCTGGAACGTTATAGTTGTGATTTTGGGCGGTAATTTCCACTTCGGGATATTTTCCTATATAGTTTTTAACAGGATGATTTCCGCCGTGATGACCGAATTTAAGTTTAAACGTTTCATATCCGTGCGCTATGCTTAAAAGCTGATGCCCGAGACATATACCGAACATAGGAATATTCGCTTCAAGTAGTTTTTTTATTTTTTGATGAATTTCTTTTAAAATAATAGGGTCCCCCGGACCGTTGCTTAAAAATACGCCTTGAATTTCTCCACTTTTAAATTTATCAATTACATATTCCGCAGAAGTATTTGCCGGAACTACAACACATTCCATTCCCGCTTCAGTTAATTCGTTTAAAATATTTCTTTTAACCCCAAAATCGAAAACGATTATTCTTTTATCCGTTTTTTTAGGATTATATTTTAGCTCTTTATCGTTCCATGCACCGTTATTATGAATATACTCCTCTTTCGTACTTACTTCTTTGATATAATCTATTTCTTGAATGGAAGGTGAGGAGTTTAAGATTTTTGCAAGTTCGTTTTTGTTATGAATTTCACTTGAGGCTATCATCATCATAGCGCCTTCGTTTCTTATAACCTTAGTCAAATATCTTGTATCTATTTCGCTAATTCCTAAAACACTTTCTTGTTTTAAAAATTCGCTTAGGGATTTTTTACCTCTGAAATTCGAATAATTTTCTACATATTCTCTTACTATCACACCTTTTAGCCATGCTTTTTTGCTTTCCATATCATCCACATTCACCCCTACGTTTCCAATTTCGGGCATAGTAAATACTACAAACTGTCCGGCATAACTCGGATCAGTTATAATTTCCTGATAACCGGTCATTGAAGTGTTAAATACAATCTCGCCCGTAACAGTGCCTTGTGCACCAAAACCTTTCGCTTCAAAAAACATTCCGTTTGCAAGAAGAATACTTATCTTCATATCATATTCCTAATGCTTTTTTTAGTAAATTTTCATCAATCTCCAAACTTTTACATACTTCTTTTATAGGTAAATTAAATCTTTTAATCATTTCAACAGCACTTTCTAATTTTCCTTCTAATTTTCCTTCTAATTTTCCTTCTAATTTTCCTTTTTCTTTTTCTTTTAATAACATATCATATAAAATAGGATCACTCTCTTTTGTTATTTCAATTCTAAAAGGCATGTTTTTCTCCTTAAGTTTTATTTGAAGATTCGGTCTTAATCTAAACAGATAAAAGACTTTTCTTAAATAATCCGCTCTTTCTTTTTCAGGCATATCTAAAAGCCTGTTTCTTAATTTATCAAAAAATTTATTTATATTTTTCACATTACAAAGTAAAGCAAGTATATTATCATTTATATCATCACTTTCTATCAAATCCGCACAATCAAATTCCCTTATATCTTTAACTTCATAAGTAAAATTAATATTTTTATCTTTTATTGAATTTTTAATATTTAATTTTTTTTCACCCACATATAAAACCATCTGTTTTGGAAATTTATTATATCTTTCATAAATTAAAGCGGCGTATAAAAGCATTCTTTTTGGCATTTTACTATTATTTGTCGATTGTATTTCCAAATGAAAAATCGTATCATCTTCTAATCTTGCCAATAAATCGACTTTTAATTCTTTAACACTAGGGAAAGAAATATCTAATATTTCTTTAATTTCTTTATTTATGATAAGTTTAATAAATCTTGTAGGAATTTTTTGAAGTAATTCTCTTAAACTTCTGTCATATATAAATTTTTCCACTAAATAAGCCCTCTTTTTCTAAGCTCTTGCTCGTATAATCTTTGAAATACAAGCTCAAACTCTTCACTTCCCGGAACCAACGGGCGTTTATAGTTTTCTATTTTTTTATAAACTTCATCTCTTGCTTCGATTTCTCTATGTAAAAACTCCATTATCGATTTATAAACGATATTTTTTATTTTTCCATCTCGCACATCATAATCGATTAGTTCTTTATCCCAAAGCTCTTTAATTAAATAATGAGACAAATCATCGACTCTTTCGTCTTTTTTTAGATGAAAACCCTCTTTTTCCGCAACTTTGTTTTTTATCAGTTTAAAAACTTCTCTTCTATCAACATCATAAAATAAAAATTCGTTTTCTTCTTCTTGAGAAGCTATTATATCTCTTGTCTTATTTTCTATTTCCCTCTCCCACGCTACATCATCTTCTATAATCTCTTCTATTTCTCTCGTAGCGTCTTCTATACTGTGAGGAAAAGTTACAAAACCGCTATTTAATAAATCAATACTTATTTTTCTTGCTAAGAAAGGCACTTGGGCTTCTTTTATAAGCATACTAAACCTTTTTTCGAAATTATACCAAATAAGAATTGAGAATGGAGAATTGAGAATGGAGAATTATTTTTTTTAAATTTTTCGTTTTATATCTTATATAATTATCCTATTAAATTTAAGTGCATAAAAGCTAAAAGCACATATATGAAATATTTTTTAAGATTTAGGTTGTAAGATTAAGGATTCGGAAAAATCCAAAATCCAAAATCCAAAATCCAAAATTCTCAATTCTCCATTCTCAATTCTCCATTGTAATATTTTACATTTTTCATTGTTCACTATTCACTTTTCACTTCCCTCACCTCTTAATTCAAAAAAGTAACATTTTATTAATTTTTTCTCTTATTATAATTGCCCCTCGCAACATTTTGGTATAATTTTAATCTAAAAGTCATAATTAAAAAGAGGTTTTTTCATTTGAAAATAATATATTTGTCATAATTTTAGAGAAGGAAAGAAAATGAGAATTTTAATTAGTTTGATTTTTTTTATAATGTTTGCTTTTTCGAAAATTCTAATAGTTAATTCATATGACACTAAAGATCAATGCGGCATACCTCAGCTTAACGGATTTTTAACTCAAATGTATGAAAACGATTTTTCTCCCGAAGATTTTGAAATTTATTTTTTAAACGCAAGGGTAGCTTCAAAAAAAATACTAAAGCAAACAGCTACGAAAATCTTAAACAATTTAGATAAATATAAATATATAATAACATTTGATGATGCGGCTTTTAAATTAATCGGTATTCCGGCTTCAAAAAAAGGAAAAACGGTAATTTTTTCAGGCATGAATTATCCTTATGAAAAATACAAAAAAGAGTATAATTTAAGCGATAATATCGGGGGTGTATTTGAAAAACTATATATCAAAGAAGCATTAGATATATTTAATAAAATAAAACCGATAAACAAAATAGCTATTTTTTATAGTGACGGAGTAGGTACTTTGGTAAAAAACCAAATTTTAAATGAGCTTAAAAAATCCGTTTACGAAAGCTCCCTTGTGCTTATTTATTGCAAAAATTCACAAGAACTTACTAAAAAAACAGAAAAAATTAATAAAAACAAATCAATAACTCTTTTTGTGCCGTTAACTCTTTCTTTAAAAAATAAAAACAAAAAAATCCCTTTTTATAAATTAAAAGACATTTACTTAAAAAATATCAAAAAACCGGATATAAGCATAAATATGTTTTTTGCAAACATGGGATTTATAGGCTTCGGTGGAGTCGATTTTTTTGAAATGGGAAGAAGCGCTGCTAAAATATTGCTAAATCATTTAAAAACTCAAACACTGCAAATAATAAACGCTCCAAAAGCTTACTATTTTATTAACGCAAAAAGAGCAAAAGAGATAAATTTTCACTTTCCCGAATGGTTTATAAAAGATTACGTTAAAGATATTATATGGTAAAAAAAATATTTTTTTATATAATAGGCTTTTTTACTCTTTTCGCAGCTTTAATGTTATTTGCTCATATCTATTTTTATAAAAGCGTTTACAATAAAGCGACATATTTAATTTCCGCTTACCAATACAATTTTATCATTAAAAGTAATATAGGCAATAAATTAGAACTCATAAAACAGATATTAAATCAATATTATACGGATTTGCATCAAAATAAAATAAAATCCAAAATGATAATAACCGACAATGACGTTAGAAAATTAGACACTCTTTTAAAAACGTTAAAATCGATAAATTTTAAAGATTATAAATCTTTTTTATTAAAATATATTTATAATAATAAACATGGAAACATCAAAATAGTAAAAAACGATAAAATCATTATTTCTCAAAATTTAATAGAAGTAGGACAAAAATTCGATTTTCCATGTAATCCTCTTTCTAATTACGGAGAATGTTTTGCGTTTAAAAATGAAATATATTATTCTATTAAATATTCTCATCCGTATGGAATATATATCATAAATAGTTTTAATGTAAATAAATTAGATAAAAAAGACTCTCTTGAAGATATTTTGCTTTTATTAAAAACAATTCCTAATATAATCGTATATCATAACGGCAAAAAATTAAAAGGCGAATTCAAAAACGACGAATTTTATATTTTTGACGAATTCAAACCTTTAAAAATATTTTTCGGTTTCGGGGTTAAATATAAAACAATAAAATATTTATCAAACTCTATTAACCAAGAAATAATTAGTTATATTATAAAACCGTTACTTTTATATTTTGCACTCGCATATTTAGGTATAGTATTGAGTATGTATTTTGTGCTTTTTACTATATTTAGAAAAAAAATGAATTTTATTGAAAAGGTATTAAATGATTATAATCAAAAAGCCACAATAGATAAACTAACGGGTGTTTTTAATAGAAATGGCTTTGAAAATTTAACCAAAAACAATCACTGTAAATATTTTCTTATTATAGATTTGGATAATTTCAAATATATTAACGACACTTTCGGACATAAAAAAGGAGATTACATCCTTAAAGAATTTTCATGGCTTCTTAAAAAATATTTCAAAAACGATATTATAGGAAGGTGGGGAGGGGATGAGTTTCTTGTTTGTTCCAGCAAAAAGAAACAACAAATAATCGAAATAATAAAAATCATTAACAATAATTTACAAAAAATTCAAAAAGAATTTGATGATAAACTAACTAAAAAACTTTCGGTAAGTGCCGGTGCTTGCGAAAATGATACGATTGATATGCAAAAAAGATTTAATAATGCTGACCTAGCTTTATACAAAGTGAAAAAATCAAACAAAGGTCACATATTATTTTATAGAGACATTGATTACATCAAAATAGAAAAAGAAGATATTGTTAAAAATTAACTTCTTTAATCCCACAATACCAAAAACATACATAAATCATATCAAGACCTATTGTTTTTAATTTTAATCTCCGTTTCCTCTATTATACCATTACCAAAAAAACTTCTTACAATTTTCACACTTTCACCACTTTCACCAAAACTTACAAATAGTGAAAACAGTGAAAATGGTGAAAATGTCAGATTTGTTTTGTTTTTTGGTATAATATCCTATCTATTATGATAATATATCGTCTCCTACTTTAAGTCTTTTTCCGTTTGTGTAATCAACGGCTTTAACCTCTTTTTTTCCTGGAACTTGGATTTTTAAAAGTTTTACTTTACCTTTTTTGCATCCTACGATAACTCCGTTATTTATTTCGATAATTCGATTCGCTTTATTACAAGAATTCGTATCAATCAATTCCATTTCGTTGATTTTAAATTTATCGGTATAAATTCCGGGCCATGGTTTAAATGCTCTATATTTTTTATCTATGATTAAAGCGTTTTTAAACGTTACATAACCGTCTATTTTTTTAATCTTAGGTGAATAAGTTGCAAGAGCGTTTATTTGTTTTAGCGGTTTTATTTTATCAAAATTATCAATTACGAACAAAATTTGCTCTGCGGCGATTTTGGCTAATTCTTCAAATAACTCGATACTTGTTTTGTTGTTTATTTGTATATAATCCCATGATAAAATATCTCCTGTATCAAGTCCTTTATCCATAAGCATCGCTGTAATACCGGTATATTTATCACCGTTTAAAATTGCACTTTGAATAGGGGAAGCTCCTCTATATTTCGGAAGTAAAGAAGCATGAAGATTAATACAAGGTGCGATATTTAATATTTTTTGAGGAAGTAAAAGCCCGTATGCCGCTACAACAATAAAATCGGGTTTTAATTTTTCAATAATTTCGTCATTTTTTAAACTATTCGGAGTATAAACGCCCAAATTATTTTCAAGCGCATATTTTTTTACTGGAGTCGGAGTTAAATTTTTTTTTCTTCCGACGGGTTTATCCGGCTGTGTGTATACCGCTACGATTTCATGCTTTTTATTAAGTTCGTTTAATATTCTAACCGCATAATCGGGACTTCCCATAAAAACTATTTTCATTTTACTCCTTTAAGATTTTTGAAATTATATCATTGCATTTATAATAACACCATTACCAAAAAAACTTCTTACAATTTTCA
>CAYSKX010000025.1:0-7741 GCA_964431845.1 uncultured Nautiliales bacterium
TATTTATCCGGATATGCAAAATCAAAAATTAGCAAACTATTATTTATCTCTTTTGCCGAATTCTTTTAAACTAAAAGAAAATAAAGAAACATGGATTTTACTAAAAGTATGAAGATATATAAATTTTTTGAAGAAATGCTTTTTTATCCGAAATGGTATCATTGGTTGATTGTTATTCTTTTGCTTCCTTTTTCAGTAGTTTATATGACGATAGTGCATTTTAAGTTTCCTCGAAAATTTGAAGATTTGGGCATTCCTATCGTTTCGGTGGGCAATATTATTATCGGCGGAAGCGGTAAAACTCCTTTTAGTATAGCGCTATCTAAGGAGTTTGAAAAATATAAACCCGCCGTAATTTTAAGAGGTTACGGTAGGAAAAGTAGTGGTTTGATAATTGTTAGCGAATGGGGTGACATAAAATGCGACGTCGATAAAAGCGGCGATGAAGCTATGGAAATAGCGTTAAGCACTAAAGCGTGCGTAATTGTAAGCGAAGATAGAAAAGAAGCCGTGTTAAAGGCTAAAGAGTTAGGAGCGGGGTTTGTGATACTTGATGACGGGTTTGATAAACCGTTTAAAAAATTAAACATAGTCCTTGATGAAAAAATAAAAAATCCTTTTTGTTTGCCTGCGGGAGGATATAGATATCCGAGGATTGCTCTTAGGTTTGCGGATATGGTATTGCAAGAGGATAGGGATTTTTGCAAAAAAGTAAGTTTCAATGAAGCTCATTTGCTTATAAGTGCGATTTCAAAACCCAAAAGACTTCTTAAATACTGCAAATTGCCATATAAATTTTTTCCCGACCATTATAATTTCAAAAAAGAAGATATAGAAGAATTTAAAGATAAAACAATTTTAACCACTATGAAAGATTATGTAAAACTTAAGCGATTTAACTTAAATTTACATGTAATAAAGTTAAATTTAGTAATAAAAAAAGATATTTTAAAACAAATCGAGCAATATTTGATAAAATTTCATAAAAAAGGCTGAAAGTGGAGATTAAAGAAAAATTAAAACAAGAAGAAGAAGTTTTAGTAAAAGTATTTCAACTTGAAAAGTTTATCAAAAAATATAAAAAACAGCTTATTATTGCACTTGGTGTTATTGCTTTTTTATTAATCGGCAATGCGATATACGGATATATTCAAACTCAAAAACTTATATCCTCAAACAACGCATTCGATACTCTTATGCAAAATCCTTCCGATAAAAACGCACTTGAAAAGCTTAAATCCAACAAAAACCTATATCAGGTATATCTTCTTCAAAGTAATAAAATATCAAACTTAAAAAAAATAACCGCACCAGAGTTAAAAGCTATTGCCGCATATAAAATAGCGATGTTAAAAGGAGATAAAAAAGCGCTTGAAAACTATTTGCTAAATCCCGAGTATAAAATACTAAAAGACCCCGTGCGTTTAGCTTTAATAAAAATATATCTTTCAAAAAACAATAGACAAAAAGCAAAAGAGCTTTATAATCAAATCAATCCGAATTCCGAATTTGCAACAATTGCAAAATTTTTATTACATTATGGGATAGTAAAATGAGATATTTATTAATATTAGCCGTTTTGTTTCTTAGCGGATGCAGTGTAAAAGTATATGAGCCTAAAAAAACAGAAAATAAAAAATTAAAAACACATACAATCAATAAAAACTTAAGCGCTTATACCAAAAACACATTAACGTTTTCAGCTCTAAAACTCAAATACGTTAAAAAGCAAGATTTTGCGGATGACGGAATAAGAGCAGAAAAAGTCTATTTTGACGAAAAAGGCAATTTACTCGGAAAATTTATAAAAATAGACGACGACTTAGCCGTGCGTGCCGATACGTTATATGTAATTTCCGAAAAAAAAGCATATAAACTACCGTTTTTGATATATGCCGCAACAAAAAAAGACAATCAAGTAGCCGTTGTTTTCGAAAACGGAAAATATGGACTTTATGATTTACAAACACAAAAAATGAAATTTATTTTTGACGGTGATAGTGTTTTGAGCGTGAGATATTTACATACAAAACCGCTTTTTTATAAAGATTTGATTTTGTTTCCTTTGCTTAGCGGAAATGTAGCCGTTGTCGAATTAAAAAACGCTAAATTTATAAGAAGTCTTAATATTTCGCAAAATCAGTTTAACGATAACGTTATATTCTTAAAAATCGTCAATAATCAGCTTTTTATGGCGACTCCGAGTAAATTAGTGTTATTTAATCCGTCGTTTTTAATAGATTATAGTGCGGATATTAAGCATATTACGGATTATAACGGGTTTATTTATATTTTTGGTGCCGACGGAGAGATTGTAAAGCTTAACAGCTCATTAAAAGAAATCAAAAAAATCAAGCTTCCTTATGCAAGTTTTTATGCTCCGAGTATATGCAAAGGCAATATATGGACGGTTGAGAGAGGCGGATATCTTATTAAAATAACGCCCGAACTTAACGTTAGCGTTTATACCGGCAATAACTTCAATACAAGCTCCGATGCCGAGCTTAAAATAGAGGGCTGTAAAATCTATAACGAAGATAAGGTTTTTATGATTGAGTAGGTATCTTGAGGCTTTTTTGGAATATTTGCAAATCAATAAAGGCGTTAGTAAAAACACATACGAAGCGTATAAAAGAGATTTGCTTCAATTTGAAAATTTTTTGCAAAAGAGCATAATTGAAGCGGAAAATATGGATATTATCTCCTTTCTCTCTTCTATCGATAATAAACGCTCTTTAAATAGAAAATTAAGCGCTATTAATTCCTTTTTCGATTTTGCGTATAAACGTGAATGGAGCAATACCAAACATAAAATCAAACAAGCTAAAATCCCCAAAACTCTTCCTAAGTATTTAACCAAAGACGAAATATTAAACGCCGTTAATTCTATCAAAATTAACAGTTGGTTTGATTTGAGAGATAAGGCGTTGATACTTTTTATTTATGCCGCTGGAGTTAGGATTTCCGAAGCGTTAAACGTTAAACTTAGCGATATTGAAGATGGCTGGGTTAAAATAACGATGGCAAAAGGTGAAAAGCAAAGAATCGTCCCTGTTGCAAAAGTCGCCTTAGAAGCGCTTAATGAATATTTGCAAAAAAGACCTTGTGTTAGCGAATATCTGTTTGTCAATAAAAACTGCAAACCCCTCTCAAGAATTAGTGCTTTTAACATAACGAAAAAATATTTAAACGTTTCTCCGCATGTATTAAGACACTCTTTCGCTACGGCTTTAGTTTTAGGCGGAGCGGATTTAAGAGTAGTCCAAGAGCTTTTAGGTCATGCGTCTTTAAATACGACTCAAATATATACGCATATACAAAAAGAAAACCTTAAAGATACCGTCATGAAATATCATCCGCTGGAATTTATGGAGAATTGAGAATGGAGAATGGAGAATTTAAGAAATTAATCGAATTATTAAGAAAAAACAATATTATTTGCAAAAAATTAGATGAAATTAAGCTAAATACAAAGAAAAAAATAAAAGCGTATCTTGGAATTAATTTAAAAAACGAATATTGTTTTATTATTAAACTTGATAAAAAAAGTAGATTTTTAGTAAAAGATATTCCGACGATAGAAGAATTTACTCCAAAAAATATTAATTTCAGACACAAAAAGAAAATTTTAATTTTAAACTCTCCCATATGCTCAAAAGCAAAAGAGAAAATCAAAGATTGGAGGATTTTGTGGTTCTAGCGGATATAGGTAACAGTAATTATCATATATGGGATAACGGAAAAATATACAATTTAAAAACTCCAAAAAAATTTGAAGACGAAATATATTATATAAGCGTAAACGAAAAGAAAGAAAAAAAATTTATCCAAAAAAACCCTAATGCTATAAATTTAAAAAATTTCGCAAAATTAGACACATCCTATACAATGCTCGGAATTGACAGGCTTATGGCTTGTAAAGCCGTAAATGACGGTATCGTCGTAGATGCGGGAAGCGCGATAACTATAGATATTATGCAAGAAGGCGTTCATCTCGGAGGAATTATAATGCCGGGAATTAACGCTTTTAAAGAAGCTTATGGTAAAATTTCGAATAAATTAAACGTCGATTTGTGTGAGATTGATTTCGCAAAACTTCCTCAAAATACTCAAGAAGCCGTTACTTACGGAAGCGTAGGTGCCGTTATTGTGATGATAAACAAACTAAAAAGAAACAAAAAAGTTTATTTTACCGGAGGAGACGGCAAGTATTTTGCTAAATATATAAAAGGAGTTTATATAAAAGATTTGGTTTTTAGAGGAATGCTTTTAACTATTAAGGATTTAGGATTGAGGATTTAGGATTTAGAAAGGAATATGTGTGAAATGCGAAAATTTGGAAGTTTGGAAAAAAAGTTGTAGGCTTTGTGTTGAAATTTTTAAATATTTTAAAAATTGTAAGGATTATGTTTTTAAAGAACAAATCACAAAAAGTTCTTTATCAATACCAAGTAATATAGCTGAAGGAATGGAAAAAAAATATCAAAAAGAAAAATTAAGATTTTTTGAAATAGCAAAAGGTTCTATTGCCGAATTAATTACTCAAATTTATATAGGTATAGAAATTGACTATATTGATAAAAAACTTGGTTTGGAATGGGTAAGTAATTTAAATGAAATATCTAAAATGACAACAGGTTTATCTAAATATCATAATAGAAATGAGGATTGAGGTTTAGAGTTGAGGATTTAAAAGATATAAATATCTAAAACCTAAATCCTCAATCCTAAAACCTTGACCATAATAAATGAAATGGAGAAAATAATGAGTTTAACCGTTGCTTTGCCAAAAGGAAGAATAGCCGAAGAAGTGCTTGAAATATTTAAAAAAATTTTTAAAGAGGATTTTGAGTTTGAAAACAGAAAGTTGATACTTAAAAAAGCCGGATGGACTTTTTTGAATGTTAGAAACTGGGATGTTGCGACGTATGTTGAAAATCAAGCCGCCGATATAGGAGTGGTAGGGTTTGATGTGTTAAGTGAGCTTGAAAGCGATGTATTTGAGCTTATGGATTTAGGACTTGGAAAATGTCGCGTAAGTGTTGCGGGAATTAAAAAAGATGAGAGCTATAAAGATAAAACCGAAATTATCGTAGCAAGTAAGCTTCAAAACATAGCAAAAAAATATTTTAGCAAAAAAGGTATTCCCGCAAGTATTATAAAACTTAACGGTTCTATCGAATTAGCTCCCCTTGTAGGACTTAGTGACGTAATTGTCGATATAGTTCAAACCGGTAAAACGTTAAAAGAAAACGGTCTTGAAGAAAAAGAAACAATAATGCACTCAAGTGCGAGGTTAATTGCTAATAAAAACTCTTTTATTGAAAAAAAAGAGGAAATTATTAAAATATTAGAACGAATAAAGGAATTTCATGGGGCTTGAGTTGTATGGTAGAATTGAAGAGATGTTTTTAGATAAAAATGTTGCGGAATATTTGTGGAATGTATATGTTGAAATATTAAAAAAACTTGATATAAAAAATGTCCTTGATATCGGTTGCGGAAGCGGAGAATTTTGCAAAAGAGCAAAAGAAAACGGATTTGATATTAAGGGTGTAGATTTAAGTGCCACTCAAGTCCGAAGAGCGCAAAAGATTTGCGATTGCGCTTTGCAAAATATATGCGACGTAAGTGAAAAATTCGAAGCGGCGGTTGCGATATTCGACGTAATTAATTATATGAATCAAACACAATTAATCGACTTTTTCAAATGTGTAGAAAATGTGGTTGATAAATATTTTATATTCGATATAAACAGTTTTTTTGCTATGAGCGAGCTTGCCATTGGAGTGCTCAAAGCTGAAGATGAAAATAGATTTGCGGTGTTGTGTTCGGATTCTGAAAACGATATACTAAAAACACAAATCACTCTTTTGGAAAAACAAAACGAATGTTATAAAAAATCTCAGGCGGATATTTTGCAATATTATCATTCGATAGAAAAGATATGCACATATACGAATATGAAATTAATTGATAAAATACCGATTTCTTTATACGACAGTGGAGAGATTGAAAAATGGATTTTGGTATTTAAAAAATAATATTATTACTAAAAAAATTTGGATAATTTTACGATTTCATGTTTTCACGATTTCACGATTTCACCAAAATTTTCAACAGTGAAAACGGTGAAAATAGTGAAAATGGTGAAAATGCCAGATTTGTTTTGGGTATTGATATTATTTAGCCTTAAAACTCTCTTTGCTTACGCAAAATTCACTTACAAAGCATTTATCGCATTTGGGATTTTTGGCGGTGCATATGTATCTACCGAATAAAACGAATCCTTGATGAAGTTCGTTCAAATCCGTTTTAAAAGCTTTAATTAAATCTTTTTGCGTCTCATCCGCCGTTTTGGCATTTGTAATACCGAGCCTATGAGTTACTCTAAATACATGAGTATCGACTGCCATTGTGTTTTCTGCGTGAAGTTCTATCAAAAAAACGTTTGCCGTTTTGTTTCCGACGCCCGGAAGTTTGATTAGTTCTTTATGTTCATGCGGTATTTTGCCATTGTATTGCTCTTTGATTATTTTAGCCGTTTGTATTATGTGTTTTGCTTTATTGTTGAAAAAAGAGCAGGATTTTATAATCTCTTTGACATCATCTAAATTAGCATTTGCGAGGGAATTTATATCGGGATATTTTTCAAAAAGAGCGGGAGTGATGATATTTACCCTTTTATCGGTGCATTGAGCGCTTAAAATAATAGCAATAAGCAATTCATAATCATTTTTGTAATTAAGTTCGGTTTTAGAGCCTTTATAATGCAACAAAAAACGTTTTTTAATTTCTTCAAGTTCTTTAATTTTTTTTAAAACCATTTAATTTCTTTAGAATATTAATCGAGTTTTGTTACATTAAAAGCGTTAATTAAATTTAAATTATCCATTAATTCGTATAAAATATCAGATTTTACCGCAAGAAAGATTTGTTTCCCTTTATCTTTTAATTTAACAAGATATCCTATAATGCCGCTTGGTAACCCGAAACTTTCATATATTTTAATTTTAATAGTATCTCCTTCTATCTTTTTAATAGCATCAATTACCGCTTCCATATTTGCTATTGTTTTTATAACTCCATGGATTTCAATTGTATTACCGTAGGTGTTAATTTTGAATTTCATTCTTATATCTCCTTATATAAATTCTAATTATATCTCCATTTTTGTTGTAAGCTATAGCGCTTGCAAAAAAATTAGCTATTACAATTCCTCTTCCGAAATGTTTTTTAAGCTTTTCTTGTTGCAAAATTTCACTAATATTGAATTTATAACATTTATTTTCTTTAATTTCAAATTTAATATATTTATCGGATAAAAATATCTTAATTTTAACATATGCTTTTTTATCATCAATATCTTTTTCATCTTTTACTAACAAATCTTTATTAATTTTTACTTGATATTTGAATGTATTTAATAAAACTTCAATCAAAATAATAGAAATAGTATCAAATTTATCAAGATTTAATTGCTCTATTTCTTTTAGAATATCATCTATATCGTTTTTATCGAAATAATATTCTTTATCGAATATTAATTCATAATCAAAATTGTCTTTCGTAATAAAAAGCACTGTTATATCATCGTCAAATTCATCAACTTCTTTTTTAATTTCATTCATTAAATCGTTTAAAAAAAAGTGTTTTTTTATCAATTGAAGAAATTTGTTAATTAAAAGCGTATCGCCTATATTTTTTTCTAATAAGCCGTCAGAGAGAATAGCTAAGGTAT
>CAYSKX010000026.1:0-7683 GCA_964431845.1 uncultured Nautiliales bacterium
AGCTTTTTAAGGTATAATACCAAAAAACAAAACAAATCTGACATTTTCACCATTTTCACTGTTTGTAAGTTTTGGTGAAAATGTGAAAGTGGTGAAAATGTGAAAATTGTGAAAGTGGTGAAAGTGTGAAAGTGGTGAAAATGTGAAAATGTGAAAGTGTGAAAGTGTGAAAATTGTAAGAAGTTTTTTGGTAATGGTATAATTATAATAATAAAACAATATTGCATATATCTTGCTCTAAGCTCTGAGCCCTATAAAAATTAGACAATAAAGGAAGTTAATGAAATACATAGGAGCACATGTAAGTGCAAGCGGCGGAGTGGAAAACGCCGTTAAAAACGCCGTTTCAATCGGAGCGAGCGGTTTTGCGCTTTTTACTAAAAACCAAAGACAATGGAAAGCCAAACCTTTAAGCGAAAAATCTATTGAGAATTTTAAAAAATTGATGGAAGAATATAATTTTAACGCCGAAAGCATTTTGCCGCATGATAGTTATTTGATAAATCTAGGACATCCGGATATCGAACAAAGACAAAAATCATACAACGCATTCGTCGATGAAATAAAACGCGTAGAATCGTTAGGACTTAAATATCTCAATTTTCATCCGGGAAGCCATCTTAGAAAACTTAGCGAAACGGAATGTCTCGATTTGATTTGCGAAAATATCAATAATGCGATAAAAGAAACCGAATATGCCGTTTTAGTGCTTGAAACAACAGCCGGACAAGGAAGCAATCTCGGATATAAATTCGAACATCTCGCTTATATTATCGATAAAACTAAAGATAAAAGCAGAATAGGAGTATGTATAGACACAGCACATATTTTTGCGGCGGGATACGACATACGCACTAAAGAAGCTTACGAACAAACAATGAAAGAATTCGACGAAATTATAGGATTTAATTATCTAAAGGGTATGCATATTAACGACTCGAAAGCAAAACTCGCAAGCAAAGTTGATAGGCATCATTCTCTCGGCAAAGGCGAAATAGGACTTGAGGCATTCAAATTTATAATGCAAGATGAAAGAATAGCTAACATTCCTTTGATTTTAGAAACAATCGACCCTAATATATGGGCGAATGAAATAAAACTCCTTAAAAGTTTCGAAAATGTATAAGTATCTAAATATCAAACCAGTAACCAAGCTAAGCGGCACTATAGCAATAAGCGGCGCTAAAAATGCAGCTTTGCCTATTATCGCTTCAACAATACTTGCAAAAAACGACGTCATATTATCTAACATCCCGGAAGTTGCTGATGTCCGAACATTATTAAAACTTTTTAATCTTCTCGGTGCCGATTATCACTTTAAAAACAATACATTAAATATAAACACTTCCAAAATAAACAATACTACCGCCGTATATGAAATAGTAAAAACTATGAGAGCTTCCATTTTGTTATTAGGTCCTCTTCTTGCAAGGTTCGGAAAATGTAAAGTATCGCTCCCAGGTGGTTGCGCAATAGGTGCAAGACCTGTTGATTTACATTTAAAAGCACTCAAAGCTATGGGAGCCGATATTGCAATAGAAAGTGGATACATTAAAGCAAACGGCAGATTAAAAGGTGCGGATATAATATTTGATAAAATTACCGTAACGGGAACGGAAAACATCATAATGGCGGCGACTCTTGCAAAAGGCAAAACAAGAATAATAAACGCTGCAAAAGAACCTGAAGTCGTTCAATTATGCGAAATATTGCAACACGCCGGTGTTGAAATCAACGGAACGGGTTCTAATGAAATTATAATTCACGGAAGCAATGGTGAGCTTTTGGAATTTAAAGAAGAAAAAATAATTCCAGATAGAATTGAAGCTGGAACTTATCTTGCTGCAGGAGCCATTACAAACTCCAAAATTACAATAACCGACGTAATACCGACTCATCTTGAAAGTGTTTTGGTAAAATTTAGCGAAATGGGCTTCAAACTTGAAGCTACACAAAACGAAATAACAATACATCCTACCGATAAAATTATGCCAACAAACATATCCACAGCGGAATATCCCGGCTTTCCTACCGATATGCAAGCGCAATTTATGGCAATAGCCACACAAGCTGAGGGGGTAAGCATTATAGAAGAAAGACTTTTTGAAAACAGATTTATGCATGTGCCAGAATTAAACAGACTCGGAGCAAATATCAAAATAAGAAGCAAAATCGCAACCATTCAAGGACCTACACCTCTTACCGGCGCCGACGTAATGGCAACTGACCTTAGAGCTTCTTCCGCTCTTGTTTTATCGGGACTTATAGCTAAGGGCGAAACTAATGTTCATAGAATTTATCACCTTTTTAGAGGATACGAAAAATTAATACAAAAATTCAAAACACTCGGAGCGCAAGTTGAATTAAAAGAGGAATTTTTACCTTAATATTGAGGATTAAACGAGTTTTTATCCTTAATTTCTTTTAAGTATTTTTAACCAAATTCTTCGAAAAATAATTAAAGCATTCGAAAAAATAATATTTTTAAAAACACGATATTATTTAAGGAAGCATATGAAAGATAAAGTTTTCAACAAAGCAATAAAAAAACAATTTGAATTTGACGAAGAAGTAGCAAGCGTATTTGACGATATGTTAAACAGAAGTGTTCCGTTTTACAAGGAAAATTTAAATTTACAAATCAATATACTCAAAAATTTTTTAAATAAAAACGATAAAATAATAGATCTCGGAAGCTCTACAGGAGCTTTTCTAATAGAGCTTGCTCAACAAAAATCCGATTTACAACTAATAGGTATAGATAATTCGGAAGCTATGATAAAAAGGGCAATAAACAAAGCAAAAGCTTTCGGTGTAAATATAACATTCGTAAATCGTGATTTTTTAGAATATGACCTGCATAATTCAAAAGCTATCATAGCTAATTATACTATCCAATTTGTAAGACCTCTTCAAAGAGAAAAATTAATACGAAAAATTTACGATTCGTTAGAGGAAAACGGAATTTTTTTGATGAGTGAAAAACTTATTACCGAAAATAAAAAACTAAACAAAATTATGATAGACATATATTATGACTTTAAAAAACAAAAAGGTTACAGTAATTACGAAATAGCTCAAAAAAGAGAAGCACTCGAAAATGTTTTAATCCCTTATACAATGACGGAAAATATCGAAATGCTTAAAAATGCGGGATTTAAAGATATCGAATTGATTTTTAGATGGAACAATTTCGCAACGTTTATAGCTTTCAAATAGGTTTTAGGATTGAGGTTTTAATACCAAAAAACAAAACAAATCTGACATTTTCACCATTTGTAAGTTTTGGTGAAAGTGGTGAAAATGTGAAAATGTGAAAATGTGAAAATGGTGAAAATGTGAAAATGTGAAAGTGTGAAAATTGTAAGAAGTTTTTTTGTAATGGTATAATTTTTCACACTTCTCATTTCTCTCTTTTTCACTTTTCACTTCTTTTGCTATTGACATATTTGAAATAGTATGATAAATTGCAATTCAAAAAAAGGAATTGTTTTGTTTAAATTTTCCGATACGGCCGATATGTGTATAAAATGCGGGAAATGCATTCCCGGATGCACGATTCACAACATCAATCCTGATGAAACGACATCTCCGCGCGGGTTTTTAGATTTGCTTAAAGGCGTTGAAGAGGGAGAAATAGAGCTTGACAAAAACGCAAAAGATATATTTGAAAGTTGTTTTTTATGCAATCAATGCGTAGAAGTTTGCCCGAATTCCCTTTCAACCGATTTTATGATAGAAAACGTCAGAGCAAAAATAGCCGACAAATACTCAATTGCATTTTTCAAAAGAGCTTTTTTCTTTTTGCTTAAACATAGATGGGCGTATGATATCGTAAGCAAACTCGGATTTATATTTCAAACATGCGGATTTAAAATAGAAGCGAAAAAAAACGCTATGAGAAGCAGATTTAATATACCGATGATTAAAAAAGGAAGACTTCTTCCTTCTATGAAACAAACATCGTTTCTTAACAAATATCCGCAAAACATTCCCGCTAAAAACCCGAAAAAAAGAGTCGCTATTTTTATAGGATGTATGGCTAATTATAACTACACCGAAGTCGGGGATGCGCTTGTAAGTATTTTAAAATTTCTCGATATCGATATATTTATACCGAAAAAACAGCTTTGCTGCGGAGCACCCGCATATTTTACGGGTGATTTTAAAACGGTTGAAGAGTTAATCAGATACAATATCGAATATTTCGAAAGTTTTATCGATAACGTTGATGCTATAATAGTCCCGGAGGCTACATGCACGGCAATGCTTAAAAAAGATTATGAAGAGTATATTCATGCGCATATGGACGAAAGTTGGCTCAAAAGACACCAAAAAATAAAAGCCAAAATTTTCGGCACGACCGAATGGTTATATAAACATACCGACTTAAAAGCAAAACTCGCCAATAAAACAAAACAAAAAGAAACAATAACTTATCACAACTCATGCCATTTTGGTAGAGTTTTCAATGTCAAAAAAGAACCAAGAAACCTTCTAACTCAAGTATATCAGATAAACGAAATGAGCGATCCGGATATGTGCTGCGGATTCGGGGGAATTACTATTCAAACCGAAAAATTCGATTTAGCCGTAAAAGCCGGTCAAAAAAAAGCCGAAATTATAAAAGCTGTTGATGCCGACATCATAAGCGCAGAATGTAGTGCATGTAGAATGCAAATAACCGAACAACTCGATAAAGCGGGAGATAATAAAATATTCAAACACCCGCTTGAGCTTATCGCTAAAGCGATAAAAAAGTGAAATTAGGATTTAGGGTTTAGGCTCAAAGATTTAGAAATATAATATCTCAAATCTAAAACCCTAAAAGCTACAAGCAAAGCAACCTAATATTCAACTTTAAATAATTTATACCATTATCAAAAAAACTTCTTACAACTTTCACCACTTTCACCACTTTCACATTTTCACCACTTTCACCACTTTCACATTTTCACCATTTTCACCACTTTCACCACTTTCACCACTTTCACCAAAACTTACAAATAGTGAAAATGTCAGATTTGTTTTGTTTTTTTGGTATTAATTCCCAATATCATACCCCGCTTCACTTAAAAATCTACTCGGTTCGTAGCTTATGTTTCTTATATAATCATTCTTTGCAAGACATAAAAATAGTTTATCTTTTGCGCGTGTAAGCGCTACGTAAAAAAGACGCCTTTCTTCTTCCACTCCTCCCGCCGGTTTTGAAAGCTTAATATTAGGAAACCTTTTTTCCATTAAATCCACAAGATAAACTTCTTTAAATTCAAGTCCTTTGCTTGCATGCACTGTCAAAAGATTAACACCTTTTCCTTCACTCATTTCATTAGCGCCGAGAACCATTGCGTTTAGAAATTTTTCCAAATCGTTATAATTTTTGAGTAGATTACCTAATACTTGGACTTTATTTTGAATTTTTTCTAACGATTCTTGATATTTTTCTTCTATAATTTTTCCGTTTTTATCTTTACTTCTTTCTTTTGCGATATTTGCGGTTATGTGTTTGAACGTTAAAGAGTCTATAATTTCATTAAAAACGGAAATGGGATTTTTGAGTTTGTTTATTCTTTTTAGAAGTTTATAAAAATTATATAAAAATTCTCCCCCTTCGACGGATAATTTAGGATGTTTTAAAATAGGGTTTGACAAAAACCCTTCTTCAATATTCAAATCTTTAAATTTTTGCAAACTTCCAAGCTGGGTAAAATCGTCAAAAAGCCCTAATTGATACGATGTTTTTTTGTTTGTAAAAACTTTTTTCGAAGTATCAGGAGTTAAAAAGCCTTTTTTGGGATTTCCGTCTCCTAATATCATCAAAGCTTCGAATATTTCGTTTGCTATGGCGCTTCCTACTCCCTTAGCGTATTCGAATATATGAATAAAGGACATAATGTCTTTCGGATTTGTAATAAACGTAAGTAAATCAAGCGTTATTTTTATTTCGCGCGAATCAAAAAAACTCACTCCGCCTTTTCTTTTGCATTCAATCCCCTTTTCCCTAAGCATTGCCTCAATTGCGTCGGCGCTTGAATTGTTTCTAAATAAAACGGCTATTTCGTTTCTATTCGTTTGGGAATTTAATATTCTATTTGCTACATCCCTATACTCTTCATAAGTGTCGTTATAATATAAAACTTTCGGCCATTCTCCCGAAAATCCGCGCGTTACTTCCAAACTCTTAGGATATATTCGCGGATTGTGGGCTATTACTTTGTTGGCAATTTCGAGTATTTCTCCGTAACTTCTATAGTTTTTCTTAAGCGTCCATATACAAGCGCCCGGGTATCTTTTATCAAATGTTGAAATAATACTTATATCCGCACCGTTAAAAGCATATATACTTTGGTCGTAATCTCCTACACAAAAAAGTGACGTTTGTTTGATGCTTTCGATAAGTTCGTTTTGAAGAGGATTCGTATCTTGATATTCATCTACTAAAACTTCTTTAAAAGGAACGTCAATGCCGCTTTTAAGCTCTTCTATCATTCTAATAAGAAGAGAATTGAAATCAACTAAACCGTGAATTTTTTTAATTTCTTCATATTCGTCGAAAATACTCTCATACACAAGCGCATATTCTTCTTGCAAGGGAGCTTTAACGCTTAGCCATTCGGTGAAATCATCGGCATTGGAATTGAGAAACAAAGAATACAAATCAAACAAATAATTCGCACTATAAGGTTTTTCCTCTCCTTGCAATCTAACAAAATCTCTTTTATCGTAAACGGATTTGAATAAAATTTTCAAATCCTTAGGCTGTTTTAAAACGATGTTTTTATTAAGCTTTTTAAGCCATCTGTAACTTACGGCATGAAATGTTCCGGCTTCTATGTTTTTGGCGCTTGGAATAAATCGAGTAAGCCTTTCTTTCATTTCACTCGCCGCTTTATTCGTAAACGTTAAAAGTAAAATTTCTTCGGGTTTTATTCCTTCTTGAAGTAAATAAGCGATTCGTCCGACTATTGTGGAAGTTTTGCCCGTCCCTGCACTTGCAATAACCAAATTGTGTCCGAGGTTTGCAGTAGCGGCTTGTAATTGTTCTATATTTAATTTCGATAGAGGCAAATTATTTCCTTTAAACGTAATGAATATTATAAGGAGGAAAGAGGAGAAATCTTTTAATTTTCGTTATGTAAAAACTCTCCCAATTTGTGGTATCCTTCATTTTCAATAATTATTTGAGCGCATGTATTATTATCAAGATTAAATAAAAATGGGGCTTTGAAGTTAATTACCGATTCAGTTACGGGCTCTTTTGTTACAACATTAGTATAAACTTCAACTTTAGAATCCTTATGCATATCCAACAATACCTTTACATCTGAAGGCACATCAAACGAATATTCTCTTAAAATAAAAGGGTTAATCAACGAAAATAAAACATTTCCTTTTTCATCTTTTAAAGTAGCCGTAATTTCATCATTTTTTACCAATTCCACTTTATGCACGTTTTCAAAACCCGGAATAGGTTTTTTTACTTTAAATTCCATTTTTTGCTCCTTTTTAAAATTTGCTTTATTTTAACATATTTTTTGTATATTTTTAATCATTATCAAAAAAACTTCTTACAATTTTCACACTTTCACCACTTTCACCAAAACTTACAAATGGTGAAAATGTGAAAGTGGTGAAAATGTCAGATTTGTTTTGTTTTTTGGTATTACAAATAAAAATCAAATA
>CAYSKX010000027.1:0-7576 GCA_964431845.1 uncultured Nautiliales bacterium
CTCCCCAATATCCGTATTTGACAAAATGCTTTATCATATCGGATTTTATAAATCCTCCGCCTTTTCCCACACCTATGGCTCTACAAAACATATCAGTAATAACGCTATTCTTCGGCATTTGAACGCTAAGAAGCGCGGGAGTAAAAAATACTTCATCTTTTGCAAAATTCCCTACGAATATTTTGTTATATAAAACACTGCTTGCCCACCATCCGAGTTTGGGATTATCGAAAAATTTAACCGTTTTTTTGTTTTTATGCGATATTACGCACATACCGGTAAAAGGGTCGTAGTTGATGCAATTGGCTTTATCGAACGTAACACTTTTGGTTTTTGTTACGGGAACGGAATTTTTGATAAACGAATATTTTTTATAACACGGTCTAAAATCAAGATATACTTCCGCTAAAAGTAAAAAAGGCAAAAAAATAAGCAATTTTTTCATTGCTCTATATCCAATCCTCCGAACATATTAAGCGCTTCTTGTTTTTTGTCTTCAACCGCCATTTTAATCGCGTCGTTAACGGCACTCATTATAAGTATCTGAAGCGATTCTTTATCTTCTAAAAGCGAATCGTCTATTTTTATATCAATTACTTCGAACTTGCCGTTGACGCTTACTTCAACCATTCCCCCGCCACTTGTAGCGGTATATGTTTTGTTATCTGCTTCTTGCATCTGCTCTTGTATTTTTTGCATAAAATCGCTTAAATTTATGTTTTCGAACATTTATTATCCTTTCATTAATAAATTAGGAGTTTAGGATTTAGGTTTTAGAAATATAAATACAAAAAAACATCTAAATCCTAAAACCTCAAACCTAAATCCTCACCTTTTGCAAATAAGTCGTTTTTTCGATTATATCATTATTATCATTCACAATCAAGACCGTAGGCTTGAATTTTTTAGCTTCTTCAAAGCTCATATTGGCATAAGCTATTATAATGATTTTATCTCCCGGATGAACTTTTCTTGCTGCCGCACCATTTAAGCAAATATCTCTTTTGCCGCGCTCTCCTTTTATCACATACGTCGAAAATCTTTCACCGTTATTTATATTTACTATATCGACTTTTTGACCTATAAATAAATTAGCTTCTTTTATTAACTCTTCGTCAATAGTTATCGATCCTACATAATTCAAATTCGCATCCGTAACGGTCGCTCTATGAATTTTTGAATAAAGCATTTGTATCGTCATACTTAACCTTTGAATTTTTTGCGACTTATATCATATTTTTATTAAACAAATATTGAATATTTCAATAACTTCCTTTTCTTTTTAAAACAATATAAAGCGTTTTTAGAAATATCATAAAATCCATTTCAAGTGACCAATTTTTTATATACCATTTATCAAGTTTTATTCTATTAAGAAAAGTAAGCTCGTTTCTCCCGCTAACTTGCCACAATCCGGTAATGCCCGGTTTTACTTTTATATATTCCGAATAAAACTCTCCCATTTCTTCCTTTTCTTGCGGCAAATAAGGTCTAGGTCCGACCAAAGACATTTCGCCTTTTAAAACGTTTATAATTTGAGGCAATTCATCAAGAGACGTTTTTCTTAAAAATTTTCCGAATTTTGTAACGCGCGGGTCATTTTTGAGTTTTTTATATTTTTCCCAAAATATTTTTTCTTCCGGATTATCGTTTAAGTAGCGTTTAAGTATTTCGTCGGAATTATCGGACATAGTTTTAAATTTATATATATAAAAATTTTTTCCTTTATATCCTAATCTTAATTGTTTAAAAATCGGATTTTGTTTATCTATTATCCGAATAAGTCCGTATAATATAATAAACAACGGCATTAAAACGATAGCGGATAAACTTGCGAATATAAAATCGAAAATATTTTTTAAAAGTAAATTTACAGGTTTGTATAAATTGTTTTGCAAAATAAAAGCAAATGTTTTAGTTTGAGGTGAAGCTAATATGTGCACGTTGTAAAAAGGCATTTGCTCGTTCATAAATATAATTAAATTCCTATATTTGTCTCTTAAATATTCTACTGCATTCAAATCTATTCTTTCAACGGCTAATACTATAGTATTTACGTTTAAATTTTCCAACATATTAAGTCTGTTTTCGTCAAAGTATTTAAATTTATATTTATATTTCACTTCATAACCAAATACGTTATTAACGGCAAACCAATTATTTATTGTTTCTTCATTTTTGCAATCGTAAATTATACAGATATTCTCTTTAAAAAAAGAAAACCTATTTATTAATTTTTTGCATATAACAACTAATATAGGTAAAGATATCATTATATATATCCAAAAAAAAATTATATTAAAATCGTATCGTTTTTCTAATAAAATATTTAATACAGACAACATTAAACCGATTATAGCGCTTTTTATTAAAAAATAAATTTCATTTATATTATCTTTTCTTTCAAAGAGTCTATGATAAAAAAACAAACTCATAAATACGATTATAAGCCATATATTTTTCGAATCAAATCCGAACAAAAAAACATATAACAAGCAACTTCCTAAAAAATATATAATAAATTTGACAAAATAATACTTTAACATACAACTTCTTTAATAAAACTTTTTATCTCTTTTTCAAATCTTTCTCTTGAAAATTTCAGTGCATGCTTTCTTATTTCTTCAAAATTAAAATATTCGTAATTTTTTTCAAGTTTAGCAACTGCTTCGTTTATATCCTCGATACTTTGAGTGTTAAATAAAATACCGGTTTTTTTATCAATAACACTTTCTGCTGTTCCGCCTTTATTTAACGCTATAACCGGTGTTGCGCAAGCTTGCGCTTCAACGGGTGAGATGCCGAAATCTTCAATTGCTGCAAAAACAAACGCTTTTGCTTTTTTTAATATGTTTTGCATTTGTTCTTGAGGTAAAAACCCGGTAATTTCTATGTTTTTTTTGGCTATTTTTTTTATGTTTTTCATTTCGGGACCATCTCCTATGACTATCAATTTTTTACCGTTTTTATTAAAAGCTTTAACGATTAAATCTACTTTTTTATAAGCTACTAATCTTGAAATGGTTACGTAATAGCCCTCTTTTTTATTACAAAATTCAAATTTATCCGTATCTACGGGAGGGTATATAACTTTGGCATTTTTATTATACACTTTTTTAATTCTATTTTTTACAAAATTTGAATTTGCTACAAAATAATCAACTCTCGAAGCGCCTACATAATCCCATATTCTTATTTTGTGGAAGATATATTTTGCGATACTTTTTTTTATAACTCCCAAATTATTAATATACTCAAAATACAAATCCCACGCATATCTTATAGGTGTATGGCAATAACAGATATGAGTTTGTTCGGCTGTGGTTAAAACATTTTTGGCTACAGAGTGAGAAGAAGAGATTATTAAATCATATTTTCTTAAATCGAAACTTTCAATTGCATAAGGAAATAAGGGGAAATAATTTCTAAAATGTTTTTTAGAAAAAGGTAATTTTTGAATAAACGAAATATTGCTTTGTTTTGATTTTAATATAATATTTCTTTCGTGATCGTCTAAAAAATCCACCAAAGAATAACTTTCGGCTTCGGGAAATATATTAAAAAAACTTTCAATACATCTTTCCGCTCCGGCATACGTGCTTAGCCAGTCCGATATTATAGCTGTTTTCAATAGAATCCTTTAACTATGTATTAATTCAAATACAGTATAATTTTTTGTAATTTTATCGAAATTCATATATAATATCATTTCAAAATAAGAAAAAGGAATTAATTTGCAAAAAATAGTCGTCAAAAACCCTTTACAAAAAGAAAACAAAGAAATACTTGCCGAAACGTTAAAAAAATTTAAAAAAATATTTATTCAAGTAGGTATATTTAGTTTTTTTATCAATATATTAATGTTAGCAGCACCTTTATATATGTTAGCGGTATATGATATTGTAATGCCGGCAAAAAGCTTAAATACGCTTCTTTTAATAACGGCAATTATTATATTGATGTTCATTTCGCTTGGAATTTTGGAATTTATAAGAAATAAAATACTTATAGTTCTCGGTAATAAACTTGATGCGATGCTAAATGAAAAAGTTTATCATGCTACATTTGATATGGCACTAAAATATCCGGGCAAAACCGGAATTGAACCAATTACAGATTTAAATAATATCAAAAACTTTTTATCCGGACAAGGTATAATTGCTTTTTTTGATACCCCTTGGTTCCCTATATATCTTGGAATTATGTTTTTATTTAGTCCTATTTACGGATTATATGGAATAGGCGCTACGATAGTTATTATACTTTTTACCGTTATTAACAATAAAGTAACCAAAAAAGGACTTGAAGCGGCAATAAAACATCAAAGAAAAGCCAATAATATGTTAAATAATCAAATCAAAAACGCTGAAGTTGTAGAATCAATGGGCATGAGAAAACCTTTATTTAAAAAATGGATGAATGTGTATTATGAATATCTTAAAATTCATACCGAAAGTTTTTCAAAATCAGCGTTATATTCGAACTTAAGTAAATCATTTAGAATGATGTCTTCGTCATTGATGTATGGAGTAGGTGCGATTTTAGCAATTACAGGTCAAATAAGTCCCGGTATGATTATTGCCGGTGCCGTATTGATGGGAAGGGCACTTCAACCTATCACTATGCTTGTATCTACTTGGAAAAGTTTTATAAACGCAAGAACTTCTTATATGAAATTAAATGAATTACTAAATGAATTCGAAGGACAAAACGAAAAAATTTCCCTACCGGAACCAAAAGGCGCTTTAAGTTTAATAAATGTGGTTACACTTCCTCCTCTTTCTCAAACTCCGGTATTAAAAAACATAACAATGCATATAAATGCCGGTGATATTGTGGGAATAATAGGTCCAAGCGGTGCAGGTAAGAGCTCTTTTGCAAGAACTATATTAGGAATTTGGAAACCGGCATCCGGAAAAGTTACACTTGACGGCGCCGAGCTTAGTCAATACAATAGAGACGAATTCGGAAAATATATAGGATATTTACCTCAAGATATAGAGCTTTTCGAAGGAACCATTGCCGAAAACATAGCAAGATTTACACAAGCGGAAGATATAGAGATTATAGAAGCAGCAAAACTTGCCGGAGTTCATGAAATGATTTTATCTTTCGAACAAGGCTACAATACTAAAATAGGACCGGGAGGTTTAACTTTATCGGGAGGACAAAGACAAAGAGTGGCTCTTGCAAGAGCCGTATTTAGAATGCCTAAATTAATTGTTTTAGACGAGCCTAATTCAAACCTTGACGATGCCGGTGAACAGGCGCTAATGAATACTATTTTAAAATTAAAACAACTAAAAAGAACCGTTATTTTAATTACACATAAAATACCGATTCTTCAAACAACAGATAAATTAGCTTTGCTTAGAAATGGCACCTTAGCCGTTTACGGACCGACAAAAGAAGTGCTAAACAAATTAAAAGGAAACAACTGATGCATCAAAATATTGAAAAACATTTATCGTTAAATAAAACATTAAAAATGGGCAGTTATTTTATAATTTTCATATTATCAGCAGTATTAATATGGGGAGTGTTTGTTAAAGTTGATTTGACAGTGCAAGCCCCCGGAACTTTTATAGTGGAAAATTATACAAAAGTGCTTGCGCATACCAAAGGCGGAGTAATAGATAAAATTTTTGTAAAAGAAGGTGATTATGTAAAAAAAGGGGATATTTTAATAAAAATCGATTCTTCTCAATTAAAATCTCAATTAAAATCGCTAAATGAAAATTACATTATTTTTTTAGCGCAAAAAGCAAGAATAAATGCAGAACTTAACAATTCTCAAACTATCAATTTCCCAAAAAATATAGATTTGAAAACGCAAAAAGAACAAACCAAAATTTTCGATACGAGAAGAAAAAATCTAT
This sequence comes from uncultured Nautiliales bacterium, assembly GCA_964431845.1. GTDB lineage: Bacteria > Campylobacterota > Campylobacteria > Campylobacterales > Nautiliaceae > Nautilia. The sequence goes on from CAYSKX010000027.1 coordinate 5,880, forward strand.
CAAACAAAATAACCTCTCTTAACGAAAAAATCAATCAGTTACAAATGACAAACGAAGCGTTAAAAGACAATATAAAATCAAAAAAAGAGTTATTGCACTCATATCAAAACGAGCTTGATAAATGGCAAAAACTTTACGACCAGGGTTTAGCGGAAGAACAAAAAATTTACGATTTAAAAAGAAAAATAATATCTTTAAAATCAGATATCAACGACTTAAAATCCAAAATTCAAACCAATAATATCCAAATTAAAAATTTACAAAATCAAATAAAACTAACAAAAACCGATTATCAAAAAGAATTATTAGACCAATTTGATAAAATTAATACGCAATTACCTAATATAAAATCAAAAATAAGTGTTTTAAAAAACGAAATAAATAAAAACGACATAAAAGCCATATCAAACGGTATCGTAATGGATATGAAAGTTCATTCGGCAGGTGAAATTATCGTTCCGAATAAACAAATCTTAACAATAGTTCCTGAAAAAAATTCTTATCTTGTGGAAGCTATGATATCGCCTCTTGATATTGATAAAGTTCAATTAAATCAAAAAGCCGAAATAACCGTAGCTTCTTATGTAGATCCGGGTGCTAAACCGATAGATGGAAAAGTTATATATATTTCACCTGATATTATTAAATCTTCTGACGGAAAAAGAGAATATTATAAAGTGCTAATAAAAATAACGCCTGAGGGATTTCGTGCAATTAAAGAAAACAATTTTAAAATAAAACCCGGAATGCCTGTTACGGTATTTATTAAAGCCGGTCAAAGAACATTTATCTCTTATATGCTAACTCCTCTTGAACAATTACTAAAAGGGGCTTTTCATGCGAATTAAATTATTTTTATTTTTTACGGTTTTTCTTTACGGACACTCTTTAACGGATATAGTAAATTCAACGTTTGAAAAGAATTTTAAACTCAAAAGTTTCGATTCTCAAATAAAAGCGAATAATTATAAAATAAAACAATCGACGGACAATTATCTACCCTCCGTTAGCATTGACGCTTCGGCGGCAAAAGACAAGTATTATTATCAATATCCGAGCGAACGGGTTAAATATAACTCTTTAATAACATCATATTCCCTTAAAGTTTCGCAAGTTGTATATAATGCAAAAATATCCGCATTGATACAAGATTCGAAATTAAAATCAAAATATACCGCCTTTCAAAAACAAGACTACAAACAGCAACTCTTAAATAAAATAGTGCAAACTTATATAGATGCTCTTATGTATAAAAGTATGTTAAATATCTATTATCAAAAACTTACAAATTATCAAACTATGAAAAACGAAATAGCAAAAAAATTAAAATACGGATTTTCAACAAAAAACGACTATTTAAATATAGAATCCGAAATTATAAAAACACAAAAAAATATCATTCAAAGCAAACTTAGATACGAAAGCGATTTGAATAAACTTAAAATATATACGCACTTTCAGGATGTTGCCGTAAACGGTAAAATAGATGTTTGCAATTTTGATGAAAATTTAAAAGGCACTTTTGTGAACAATCCAGCATACAAACTATATGAATTAAACGTTAAAATTGCCAAAAACGAAATAAACAAAAGAAAAGCCGCTTTTTATCCGAATGCAAATTTAAACGCCTCTTATACAAATACGCATTCGGATGATTCCATTACAAAAAAAGACGAATATTTATTAAGTTTAAATAT